>JANWJY010000044.1 GCA_025451715.1 Fimbriimonadaceae bacterium
CCACGAGTCGGACGACTACCGGCCGTACATCTACATCACGGACGACTCCGGCAAGACTTGGCGGAACGCCGTCCGGGGAATCCCGAACGACGCGTTCGTACGCGTCGTTCGGGAGGACCCGGCGCGGAAGGGGCTCCTCTACGCGGGTACCGAGACCGGAGTCTATGTCAGCTTCGACAGCGGAGCGAACTGGGCGCCGCTACAGATGAACCTTCCGATCGTTCCGATCCACGACCTGACGATCAAGGAGGACGACTTGGTCGCTGCGACACACGGCCGCTCGTTCTGGGTGCTTGACGACCTGTCGCCAGTGCGGCAGGCCGCCGACGTGCGGTCGGCGAACAAAGTTATCCTATACAAGCCGTCCGACGCGACGAGGGCGCGCATCGGCGGTGGCGGTGGCGGTGGCCGTCGAGGCGGAGCCGCGCAGAGCGCGGAGACGGAGCCCATGGGCGCAAACCCGATGACCGGTGCCGTCGTCAGCTACTATCTTCCTTCCGAAGCCAAGGAAGTCAAGATCGAGTACCTCGACAAGAGTGGTACGGTGGTCGCATCGGCTGCAAACGTCGACAAGTCCGCTGGTTTCCACCGCGCGACCGCGGCTTCCTTCTCCTATCCGGGTTACGTCAACCCTCCGAGGATGCTGATGTGGGGCGCAGGTGGGCGATCGACGATCCCCGCTCCGCCGGGCGAGTACACCGTTCGCATGACCGTAGACGGACAAGTGTTGACGCAGACGTTCCGGTGGACGAAGGACCCGCGCTCGCCGGCTACCGATGCAGAGCTCGTCGCGCAGTATCAGCTCGCGAAGAGGATCTCTGACCGAACGACAGAGGCGAACAACATCGTCGTGAAAGTCCGGAGCATTCGTGAACAAGTCTTGAAGGCGTGTGAATCGCACCCCGAGCTCAAGTCCGACGCGGACACGATGATGGCGAAGTTCGAGCTCGTCGAGAACGCGATCTATCAGACGAAGGCGCAGTCGGGGCAAGACCTGCTCAACTATCCGATCAAGCTGAACAACCGCATGGCGGCTCTCATGGGTGTTGTGGTCGGTGTCGAGTACGGGCCGACGCAACAGACGTACGAGGTGTTCGACATGCTTTCCAAGCTCTTGGACGTCGAAGTGGCGAACATGAAGCGGCTCGAGGACAATGATCTGAAGGCGTTCAATATGAAGCTAACCGCCGCGGGAGGCACACCGATCGTTCCCGTGTTGGGAACGCAGTAGGGCACTAGCTAGGCTTTTGAAATCGCGAGTCTTATGCCAAACGCTGCGATAGCGAGCCCCGAGACCGCGCCGATGACACGGCGCACGCTCGGGCGCGTGAGCCACTGCCGTGCAGTGCCGACGAAGAACGAAACGGACACGAGCCAAAGGAAGGACACGCCGATGTGGATCGACGCGAGCTTTGCGGTCGTGAGGAAGACCGGGTCACCTGGCCCCACGAACTGCGGCAGCACCGCGACGTAGAACACGACGACCTTCGGGTTGAGGATGTTCGACAGGTACCCCTCAGTGAAACAGCGAAGGTAGCTCTTGTTCGGCGTAGGTGATTCCTCTGTAGCGGCGGCGTGGTTGTTCGAGAGCGATTTGTAGACGGTCAAGAGTCCGAGCACGATGAGGTACGCGGCGCCGACTGTCTTTAGTACCGTGTAGAACGACGCAAACCTCAAGAGGATCGCGGCGACGCCGATGGCGGCGAGCAGAGAGTGGGTGATCGTTCCAGCCTTGACCCCGACGGTGGTGGCGAGCCCGTGCTTAGTCCCTCCGGCGATTGCGTTGCTCAGGACCAGCATCGTGTCGGGGCCAGGAGTCACTGACAAGATGACACTAAGGACCGCGAACCCAACGAAGTCGCTGTTCTCTAACAAAGCTCTTTCTCCACGACGTCGAGCCACTTGATCCGTGCCTCGTCGACCATCAGCACGCTCGTCATCGTCACCTGTTCGAATGGAGACAGACCATCGGTGCCCTTGATTCGTTTTTGCGTAGCGGTGATCCGCTGGCGGAGCTGATCACGGCAGTCCTTTACAAACTTCCGCCGCTGTTGTTTGGTCAGTCTTTCAAAGAACAGCACGCGCGTCCGAAGAAGGTCGACGAGGAACGCCACCTCTTCATCCGGGATCGGGCTCGCGAGCCACGCTTCCAGCGCAATGCGTCCTTTGTCCGTGATCGTGTAGGTGCGGCGGGTGCGCGAGCCTGCCTTCGTGCGCTCAACCTTTGCCAGGCCGTCCTCTTCCAGCCTTTTCATCAGCGGGTAGATCGCGCCGGCACTGCCGGAAAAGTAAGTGGAGCTCGAGCTTTGGAAGTCCTTCATGACTGTATAGCCCGAACACGGCTGTCTCTCGGCCACCACGCCGAGCGCGATGTAGGCCAGGTGGCTGAGCTTCCTCACCCGGCGTGTTTACCCTGGATTGCCGCGATCTGGCCCAGTCCGCCGCGATGCAGTAATATGGTGGGGAGGACTCAGGCCGAGCTCGGGCCGGAACGCCGGGACATGCAGACAAAACAGCTCAGGACTTCGCTGAAAGAGGGATTCGCCAAGCAGAGGCAAAGGATCCAAGACACGTTCATCGACCTTGGATCGGAAGAGCTCAACTGGCGTCCGGACGAAAAGACATGGAGCGTCGGCCAGTGCCTCCACCACCTTTGGATCACGAACGACAAGTACCTCGCAAACCTTGACAAGGTGATCCGAAGCAGCACCCACAAGGAGCCGGAAGGGCAAGAGTACTCGTCGAGTTGGTTTGGCACGCAGTTCATCGAGGCGGTCGGACCGACTGGCGGGAAGAACACTCCGGTGCCAAAGGCGCTGCAACCCGAGCACGGCAAGACCCCGCGCGACATCGCCCAGCGCCTCATGGACCAGTTGGAAGGATTCAACGAGTTCCTTTCTGAGAGTGAAGGTACGGATCTTCGCAAGACCAAGATGCAGTCTCCGATCACCAAGATCATTAGCCTCCCTATGGGTGATGTGTTCATAGCGCTACAAGGGCACAATGAGCGACACCTGAACCAGGCAGGGAAGCTGATGCGGTCCGGAGGCTTCCCTGGCGGCGCCCGGGTTGGCGCTCCGGGATAACTGCTACAATTGAGGGCAGTACGGAGCCGAAATGGTAACTGGTCTGATCCTCGCGCTTGCTACCGCACAGAGCGCAAACCTCGAAGTCATGTCGACCGGCGCGATGCCGGTCATCGGCGGTTATAAGCCGCAACGACTGCAGCTCGTCGCTGAAAAGCCCAAGTCGCTCAAGTCTGCCCCAACGTTCACCGCACCGATGTACGGCGTGATGGAGTTTGGCAAGGCGGGCTCGACGAAAAAGTTCATCGTCGCGGTCGACGGCGGCAAGCTTTACGTCGACGCGAACGCGAACGGAAACCTGAAGGACGACCCGGCCAACGAGTGGAAGGGCGTAGCCTACAAGGGCAGCGACCAGAAGGACTACGTCCGCATGGCCGGCGGGTTTAGCCTGGTCCATCCGCAGCTCAAGAAGCCGTTACACATGGGCGCCTACCTGTTCGACGCGAACGACGCGGGTCGCGCGCAGCTCAAGAACGTACTGCTCTACTACACCGACTACGCGCTGACAGGCACGCTCGCGTTCGGCGCGAGCAGCCACAAAGTCATGTTCGTCGACTGGAACGCCAAGGGCGACTTTGCAGGCGAAGGCGTGCAGCTCCTCATCGACCGCGACGACAACAGCAAGTACGACGGTCGATTCGAGTACTACGACGTCACACAGCCGTTCAACATAGGCGGGACGACGTACGTGCTCGATGCGAAGGACATCGGTCGTAGCAAAGTTGGCCTCAATACCTCGACAAAGTTCGTCGCAGAGGTTCCGGCACCGCCGAATCTCGCGGTCGGGCAGAAGGTGATCCCATTTGAGGCTGACACCACGGACGGCGCGAGGGTCAGTTTCCCGACGTCGTACAAAGGCAAGATCGTGATGGTTGACTTTTGGGCGACGTGGTGCGGGCCGTGCATCGCAGAGCTACCCAACGTCACAAAGGCGTACGAGATGTACCACGACCGCGGGTTCGAGATCCTGGGAATCAGCCTCGACCAGGCGGAGAAGCTCGACGTGCTCAACAAGTTCTGCGGCGACAACAAGATGCCGTGGCGGCAGGTGTACGACGGCAAGTTCTGGGAGGCGCGCATCGCAAAGATGTACGGAATCCAGGCGATCCCGGCGGTACTGCTCGTCGACGGCGACACCGGCGTGATCCTCGCCGACGCCTCGACCATGCGCGGCGAGACGATCTTCAAGACGGTCGACGCGGCACTAACCAAGAAGTTCGGGACCAAGTAGGCGCGGACAGTAGAGCCGCGGCCCGCAACGGCCGCGGCTCTTTTCGTGCGTTCGGGGAGTAGACTCCTCGCCATGAACTGGGCGCTCGCACTTGTCCTCAGCCTTCCGGTCTCCAACATCGACACCGCCTACACGGCCAAGATCAAGGAGTACACGACCGAGCCGTTCTTCCTCACCGACTGGGTGGATACGCTCCCCTCCGGCAATGGCGTGCCGACGCCGCTCGACCACCTCGGCCACATCGTCGGCGCACCGGACACGCTGACCTACAGCGAGACGATCTACGAGTACTACCGCAAGCTCGCGGCCGCAGCGCCGGGGCGGGTCAAGTACGAAAAGATCGGCACGAGCGAAGAAGGGAAGGACATCGTCGTGCTGTATGTGACGAGCGTCTCCAACATGCGCAATCTCGCGCGGCTGAAGGAGGTCAACGCGAAGCTCGCCGACCCGCGCAAGACCACCGACGCCGAGTCGAAGGCGCTGATCGAGCAGGCGCGCCCGTTCTATTGGCTGAGCGGCGGCATGCACGCGCCCGAGTCGGGGCCGCCCGAGATGTTGATGGAACTGGCGTACCGTCTGGCCGTCTCAACCGACCCACGCATCGAGCAGATCAGGAACGGTGCGGTCGTGATGATCACGCCGGTGCTCGATGTCGATGGGCGTGACCGTGTGGTCGATTTGTACAGGTATCGCAAGGCAAACCCGGACAAACCAGAGATCCCGCTCGTGTACTGGGGCAAGTACGTCGCGCACGACGACAACCGCGACGGGATGCTGCTCTCGCTCGAACTAAGCAAGGCGCTCACGCGACGCTGGCTGGTGGACAAGCCGCTCGTCTTCCACGACCTGCACGAAAGCGTGCCCTTCCTCTACGTCTCGACCGGCACTGGCCCCTACAACGCGTGGCTCGACCCGATCGTGATCGACGAGTGGCACGAATTTGCATACAACGAGGTCGGGCGCATGACCGCGATGGGCGTGCCGGGCGTGTGGACGCACGGGTTCTACGACGGCTGGGCCGCGAACTACGGGTTTACCGTCGCGCACGGGCACAACGGCATCGGGCGGTTTTACGAGACGTTCGGCGGTCGCGGTGCGGACACCGGGATACAGACCGTCGGCGCGAACAACACCTCGCGGCAGTGGTTCCGCCCCAACCCGCCGTTCCCGCGCGTGAACTGGTCGATCCGCAACAACACGAACCTGATGCAGAGCGGCGTGCTGATCGGCCTGCACAAGATGGCGACAGAGCGACAGAAATACATGGGGAACTTCTGGCTGAAATCGAAGCGTTCGGTCGCAAAGGCGACTGCCGAAGGCCCGGCGGCATATGTGCTTCCGGTAGATGAGAAGGATCAGTTCAATCGCGCTATCCTGCTAAGCGCGCTGGTTCGACAAGGAATCGAAGTGCACCGCCTGAATGAAACCATGAAGGTTGGAGAGCGGGAGTTTGGTGCAGGCACGTTCATCGTCCGTATGGACCAGCCGTACTCCCGAATGGCAGACATGCTGCTCGACAAGCAGTTTTACAATCCAGACGATCCGCGTTCGTACGACGACACTGGTTGGCAGCTGGGCCAACTGTTCAACGTAGAAGTTGTTCGAATCACTGACAAGTCGGTGCTTGATGCGCCGGCTACAGCTTACGTTGACATCATAACTGCGCCGCGCGCTCAAACCAGTCGATTAGGCACACCAGATCCCAACGACAATTCGCTCTTAGTCATTCCAAAGGAGAGTGCTGATTCGGTCGTATCTGCCGCAAAGCTTGCACAAGCGAATGCGCGCATTGCGCTCGTCCACACCTGGACTAGCACCCAAGACGAAGGCTGGGGCAGGATCGCGCTCGACCAGATGGGAGTCAAGTACGATTACGTCTCAGTCCACGCCGTGCGAGACACCAAGGATCTCAAGGCCAAGTACGACGTCATCCTGATGCCGCAGGCGCGCGGTACCGGGCAATCGATCGTTGCGGGGCGCGCGATGGTGGGCGAGCCGATCCCGTGGAAGAAGACGTCGCTGACCCCCAATCTCGGCGGGCCGGACAGCTCCGACGACATCCGCGGCGGGATCGAGCTCGAGGGCGTGCTCAACCTGCGCAACTTCGTGCGCGAGGGCGGGTTGCTCGTGTGCGTCGGCAACATGTGCCGCGTGCCGATTGACTTCGGCATCGTCACCGGCGTCTCCGTCCGCACGCCGCAGACGATCAACGCTCCCGGCGGCGTATTCCTCACTGAGAACTCAAGCAAGGAAAACCCGATCATGGCGGGCTACGGCGATAACCTTTCCGTGTACTTCAACTCCAACTCGCTCCCGATCCTGACGACCGGCGGCGGTGGCGGTGGAGGGCAGGGACCCGGCGGCCAGGGAAGCCCGACGAGGGCGAGCGGTCGCGGCGGCATCGGTGACCCTGACGTCGTCCAGGGCCGCGCCGCATACGATCCCGGCCGTGCAGAGCCCGGCGAAAGCAACCAGGGCCCGCAGGCACCGCAGCCGCGAGTGCTGTTGCGATACGCGCCGGAGAACACCCTACTCGTCGCGGGGATGCTCGTCGGCGGGAGCGAACTCGCCCGCCAGGCCGCGCTCGTCCAGTGTCCGGTCGGGAAGGGCAACGTGCTGCTGTTCTCGTTCAACCCGTTCTGGCGCGGCCAAACCGTCGGCAGCTACGCTTTGTTCTTCAACGCGGCAGCGAACTGGGACAAGTTGGGTTCGGAGGTTCGGGAGTCAGGAGGTTAGGAAGGAGGATTCGGAAGATTGCCCATCCCAACCTCCGAACCTCGAACTAGCTCCCTTGAACGAGCTTCGCGCGCACGGCCTTCATCGCGGCCTCGGTGCGGCTGTTGACCTGTAGCGCCTTCAAGATATTGCTCACGTGGTTCTTCACCGTCTTCTCGGCGATCGAGAGGTGGTTGGCGATCTCCTTGTTCCTCATCCCTTTCGCGATCAGCTCGAGGATCTCTGTCTCACGGTCCGAAAGCACATAAAGCTCGGTATCGTCGGTCTCGTCGTCGTCCTTCACGCGGCGGAAGTCCTCGATCACCTTGGTTGCGATCTTTGGCGTCACCTTCGCCTCACCGCGGTGCGCCAGACGGATCGCGTCCACGACGTCCTGTGGCGTTGATGTCTTGAGCAAGTAGCCTAATGCACCGGCACGGAAAGCTTCGAACACCGTGTCATCGTCCTCGTTCACCGTCAGCACGACGATGTTGATGTCCTTCTCCTTGCGAAGGATACGGCGGATCAGCTCGACCCCGTCCATGCGAGGCATGTTGATGTCGGTGAGCAGCACGTCGGGCGGGTCGTTCTCGCACGCCTCCAGCGCCTCCTGTCCGTCCTCACAGACGGCCACGAGCTGGCACTCGGGCATCAAAGTGAGAGTGCGCTGGATCGCGTTGCGATAGGCAGGCTCGTCCTCTGCGATCACGACTCGGATGGTCGAAGACATGGGCCGCATTATACTTTCCCGTACCCCAATAGAGGTCATAATCAGGTTCAGATGGCCCTGTTAGAGGTGCTAAACCTCCACGTCAAGATCGGCGGCGCCCACATCCTGCGGGGCGTCTCGTTTTCTGTCGACCCGGGCGAGACCCTCGGTGTCGTAGGCGAGTCGGGCTGCGGCAAGTCGATGACAGGGCTTGCCCTCATGGGAATGCTCCCGCGAAACGCTGTGATCCCCGAGGGCGAGGTGATGTTCGACGGTCGCGACCTCACGAAGCTCAAGCCCAAGGACTGGCTCGACGTTCGCGGCCAAGACATCTCGATGGTGATGCAGGACCCGTTCACATCGCTCAACCCGATGATGCGCGTCGGCGACCAGATAGCCGAGGTCTACCAGCTCCATCAGGGAATCCCCAAGCGGGCGGCGCGGCGGCTCGCTGTCGAGATGCTCGACAAGGTCGGCGTGCCCGCTCCCGAGGACAGCGTGCGAAAGTACCCGCACCAGATGAGCGGGGGACAGAGACAGCGGGTCGTGATCGCGATCGCGTTCGCATCGAAGCCGAAGCTGCTGATCGCGGACGAGCCGACGACCGCGCTCGACGTCACGCTGCAGGCGCAGATCCTGCACCTCTTGAGAGACCTGCAGAAGGAGGTCGGCACCGCCGTCATCCTCATCTCCCACGACATCGGCGTGATCGGTGCGCTCTCAGACCGCATCTGCGTGTACTACGCGGGGCAAGTCGTCGAGACGGGAAGCGGCCGACAGGTGCTTACGAACCCGAAGCACCCCTACACGAAGGCGCTGCTCGCCGCAGTTCCGACCGTCGGAGCGGAGCGGCTTGCCGCGATCGGTGGCCAGCCGCCGAGCCTTTCGCACAGGATCGAGGGCTGCGCGTTCGCGCCGCGGTGCCCGAACCGTTTTGGCAAGTGCGCCGAGGAGCCGTCGCTGATCGACGTCGGCGAAGGGCAGTCTGCGGCGTGCTGGTTGGTTAAGGAACCGGTCCACGCTCTAGACCCTAGACCCTAGACCCTAGACCCCTCTCGTTCACTTCCCAAACATCGACTCGAACACCAGGTCCAACCGCGGCTGTGCGTTGAACTTGCCCTCCAACATCTGCGACGCAAGACCGAGACCGAACAAAGTAGACAACAATAGGTCAGCGTCGTGATAAGGCGAGCCCGCGCGCAGCTTCGTCGCCGCGACTTGTTCTGCCACGAGCGACCGCCACTCCGCCCAGATCGCCGCGACTTTTTTTCTGATCTTCGGCGTCGTCACTCCGGCAGCATACAAACCTCCGAGGACTTTCACAAACCGGCTCGTGGGCCGGCAATACGCCTCCGCCAAGGCAAGTTCTGCCTCGAGCTTTTCGCGTGACGATTTCGCACCCTGCTGGAACTGGAGCCGGTCCCTGATGAGCTGGTGCAGCGCGTACTCGGCCACCGCCTCAAGCAGGTCCTCCCGGGTGGGGAAGTAGTAGTGCACCGTGGCGTGGTTGATCTTGACCTCCTTCGCCACAGTGCGCGCGTGCACCTCCTCCAGGCCCTTCGTGCCGAGCAGGTCGTACGCCGCTTTCCGAATCTCGTCTTCTCTTTTCACGGGGACTTATTCTGACCAATTGGTTGCAGGATTGTCACCGTTTCGGAAGGGAGAGCGTCCCGCGAGCCGCGCCTTGCCTCCCTCATCCGTCAGAATCCTAAGTAGTGGACCCCTATCCCCGCACTTGGGCCGAGATCGACCTTCCGGCGCTCGGGCGCAATCTTGCTCGCGTCCGCGGCCTGGTCGGCCCTGGCGTCAAGATCGCGCTGGTCGCGAAGGCCGATGCCTACGGCCACGGTCTGATCCCCGTCAGCCGGTACGCGGTCCGCAACGGTGCCGACTGGATCGCGGTGGCCACCGTGCAGGAGGGGATCGCGCTTCGCGACTCCGGAATCGACGCCCCGATCATGGCTCTGAGCCCAATGCTCGAGATCGAGGCCGAGCAGGCGGTGTTCTACAACCTCGACATCGTGGTCGAGCGCGTTTCGACTGCGGTCGCGCTCGGACGGGCAGCGTCGAGCGGGGGCCGGACCGCGCGAGTCCATCTCAAGGTCGACACCGGTCTGAGCCGCTTCGGAGCACCGGTCGAAGAGACAGCGAAGATCGCACAAGAGATTAAGGCCATTCCGGGAATTGAGCTTGTCGGCATCTCGCAACACTTCTCGAACTCATACGGCGACCCCGACGCGACGCGCGTTCAAGCGGATCGGTTTGAGCGCGCGCTCAAAGAGTGTGCGGCGAAAGGGATCACTTTCGAGACCGTGCAGATGGCGAACAGCGCAGCGACGCTGCGCCACCCAGAGATGCACCGCACGCTCGTGCGCGTCGGGATGATCGCGTACGGATTTGGCCCGGCGTCCGACGAGATGGGCTGCGAGCCGGTGATGACTTGGAAGGCGCGCGTCACCGCGATGCGCACTGTCCCACCCGGCACGGCGCTGAGCTATGGCGGCTCCTTTGTGACAGAAAGGGAGTCGCGCATCGCCACGGTCGGAGTAGGATACGGCGACGGCTACCCGCGCAGCGCGAGCAACCGCGCACACGTCGCATTCGGCGACAAGACGGCGCGCGTCGTCGGAACCGTGTGCATGGACCAGATCCTGATCGACGTAACGGACATGCCTGAAGTCGGGCTCTCCGATACCGTCACTGTAATAGGTCCGGGCGCAACGGCTTACGAACTCGCCGAGGCTTCCGGCACAATCGCGCACGAGGTCCTCACTCGCTTGATGTCAAGGGTGCCGCGGCGCTATGATTTTGGGAGAGAGCGATAAGCGATGAGCGATGAGAATCGTTTTTCGCTAGGCGCTTATCGTTGTTCCGCCGCCGCTTTCGGCTCATTCACCGCGTTCGGCGGCGTCCCTCCGCCCTTGAACACCTCGACTATCCGAACAGTCTCTGCTGCGACTGCCTCCTGGGCCTGCTCGGTGCTCGCGCCGATGTGGTGCGTCACATAAACTCCGCGACGACCGCGAAGTTCTCCGTCGTAGTCGGCCTCGGGCGTCGTCGGCTCGCCATCGAACACGTCGAGGCCGGCTGTGATGCGGCCAGATTCCACGGCGGCCAAGAGCTCGGACTGCACCACGACCTCACCGCGGCTCGTGTTCACGAAGAACGCACCGGGCTTCATCTCGTCGAAGAACGCCTTTCCGAGCATCGCCTTCGTGTCCGGTCGCATGGAGACGTGCACCGATACGACGTCGGACTCGCGCGCGAGCGCTCCGAGCGATGCGGCCAATCGAACGCCAAGCGCCGCAGCATCACTCTCAGAGAGGTGCCCGCTAAACACCAGCACGTCCATCCCGAACGCTATGGCGCGCGGCACCATCTCCTTTCCGATCGAACCAAACCCGACGAGGCCGAGCGTGCGACCGAACAGGCCCTTTCCCTTTCCGAAGCCCTTCTTGTCCCATTTCCCGGCATTCAACGTCGCCACGTTGTCGGGAATGAACCTGTCGAGTGAGAGGATCAGGCCAAACGCGAGCTCCGCGACGGCGATCGCGTTCTTGCCCGGGCAGTTCGTCACCCAGATCCCGCGCTCGGTCGCCGCGTCGACGTCTATCGTGTTGTATCCCGCGCCTGCCCGCACGATCATCCGAAGCGAAGAGCCGTCCATCACGTCTGCGGGCACTTTCGTGCTGCGCACGACGAGCACTTCGGCGCCGGACGAGACGAGTGCGTCGTGAAGAGCGGCGTCCTGCAGGTTTGGGTCGCTCACGACCTCGCACCCCAGGGCGGCCAGGCCGTCGAGCGCGGACTTTTCGAGCTTGTCGGCGACGAGCACTTTCATGGCCCGGAGTTTACAGCCTACGGGACGATCACGACACCGACCAGCACGGCCTCTTGCGGCAGAAGGCACTCCGTCTCCGTACACGGCTGGTACCGGATCCGAAGCTCGAACTCTTCTGTGCCCTTCTTTGGGCGCAGTCTCAGGGGGATACGGACCTCGCCGGAGTACACCTCGCCCTGCGCACTAGGGAACGACGCCTCGCCGAACACGCCCTCGACGTGCAGAGCCGTGGGCGTGAGCCACTTCGCGGTCGGATCGTTGGAATTGATGTGCATCCCGTCCGGGATCTGGACTACGACCTCCGTGTGCGCCCAACCTTGCTCGTCGGCGACGGCCTCTCGAGGTTCCAGTCTTACCGTGACGTCTTGCGACGCCTTCTTCCCAGTCGTGCGGTCTGCGCCGGGAAAGTCGATCATGTCTTCGAACGCGAGCAAGACCAAACTGTGTGTGGCGCGCGAGGTCCTCTGCATCCATCCGAGAGAATCGAGCAGAGTCGCGCGAGCCTCTTCGTGCTTTCCAACTCTGTAGAGGGCCCGAGCCGCCTCTGCCAAAGGGCTCGGAGTCGCGTGGTCCATCGCCGGGACCGTGCGGCCGAACAGAGGCTCGTGGTCATTGCTCGTTGCGTAGAACCGGTCGCCTTCTCGGAACCTATGCACCATCGCCCAGACCACGTCCTCTGCGACCCGCCTCCACTTGATGTCGTACGTCTCGCCGTAGAGGTCGAGCAGCCCGTTCGCAAAGTATGCGTAGTCATCGAGGAACGCGATCCCCTTCGACCTGCCGTTTGTGACTTGGTGGGGAAGGTCAGCTTCGCTCAACCATCTGTCCGCGCACTTTGCCGCCATTTCGATGTGCCCGGCGCGAGCGAGCGCGCCGATCGCAAGGCCGTTCGCGGAGAGAACGCGCTTGTTGTCGATCAGCGGGTGCTCACGGGCTGCGCGCCGTTCGCGGAGCCGTACGAGATCTGTTTCAAACGCTCCTTCGACGTCCTGGTCGAGCTTCAAAACGTTTCGACCGGTGAAAGCTCCAGTTGCCTCTTCGCGGAAGTTGCCCTCGTCCTCGATCCCGAACACCTGACAGAACGTGTCCGCGCGGTCACCGAGAGCTTCTTTGACCTCTTGAACGGTCCAAGTGTAGTAGAGCCCCTCCTCGCCCTCGCTGTCCGCGTCCACCGCAGTCATGAACAAACCTTCGTCGGAGAGCAGGGTCGTCCTCATCCATCCGACGATCCCGTCGCACACGCGTTGGAAGTGCGCCTTCATGCACTCGTCTCCCGCGGACTTCGCCGCCGACGCGTACAGTCCGAGCAAGAGCGCGTTGTCGGTCAGCATCTTCTCGAAGTGCGGCAAGAGCCACGATTCGTCGGTGCTGTAGCGGTGGAACCCTCCACCGACCAAGTCGTGGATGCCGCCGAGCGCCATCTTCTCGAGCGTCATGAG
>JANWJY010000045.1 GCA_025451715.1 Fimbriimonadaceae bacterium
CCCGGCGCGACGGTCAACGCTGCGGGCGACAGCGTCGTCCTTCACCGGCATGAGCGCGCCGACGAGAGCGCAGAGCAGCCCGCTGCCGCCGATCACGGCCCCGAGCCAGAGCCACTCGGTGAACCACACTCCAAATACGTCCAGCACGGCCCATACCAGGCCGAGCGCACCGCCGGCCAGCAGGCCGACGGCCAACCCCCGCCACGCCCGGACGATCCGGACCCGGGTTCGAAAGGGACGAAGGTCAAGCGGGCTTTCTTTCATTGGTGGCTCTCTGCATTAAGGATACGACGGATTTGCGCCTCTTTTCTGCCCAATAGGTCAGCCAAAGTGCGATTATCCAGAATTCTAGCGCGAGGAAGGCGACGGTCCAGATCTCCGTGGAATCGAAGAACAGCCCGGCGACAGGATAGACACGGAAGATGTCGTCCGATGGAATGTCCAAAATGGAGCCCACGATGCCGAGCACCGGCCACGGCAAGAGCGTCACGATCACCGTAAACGCGAGGTGCGACTTGCGGGCGGTGCCGATCCCGCTCTGGGCGAAGGAGGACACGAGCCAGCCCATCGACCAGAAGAACACCCACGCGCCTGTGAGCCACGCGAGGTAGATCATCGTGTTGACGTCGATCGTGGCCCCGTTGTAGAGCCAGATGCCGCCGCCGACTGTGTACATGGTCGCCAGCACGAGCAAAATGTACGGAAGGCCGCCTTCGGGCGTGCCCGACAAGACCTGCCTGACATCGAAGAAACCCGAGGGTTTGTGCTTGCGCTCGTCCATGTAGCTCCACGTGGAAATGTGAGGGAGCACGAACACGATAGGTATGGACAGTACTGCGAAGAACGTGGCTAGCTCGTGAGCGGGGTCAAACGTGCTGAACGATCCCGGAGTGATCGAGGTTCCGCGCCCGGCAAGAAGGGTCAGGGAGTATGCGGCGGTGAGGATTGCCGTGACGATGAGTCCGTGGATCCGCAGCGAGACCGTCTCCTTCGATCCGATCCTCGTCATCACGGACCCCGCGCCGACTATGAAGAACTTGACGATGATGAGGGTGACAGCCGTCGCGATGATCCAGTTGGGGATCTGATTGCCAAAGACCGTCGTGTACGAGTCGACACCGAGGTAGAACGCTCCTGGGAACATGAGCATATAGAAGGGAGCCTCGACGTGTGATCCGCGGGGTGCCATGCCCGACATGAACAGAGTCGAGGCGACCGGGATCGCGGACCCGAACGCCCACGCCCAACACGCCATGTAGCTGTAGATGACGGCGGGCACGACCTTCGTGCTGATGACGGCGATCGGGAGCGAGATGCCGATGTAGAACAGCCCGTGCATCGCGACCAGAAGGTACGAGACGAGCACCTCGCCCCACGTCGCGCCACCGAGCATGACCGCTGCGGCCGCAATCGGAAGCGAGAGGAACAGCAGCATGAGCACGTAGCGGTATCCGCTGAGGACCTTCCCGACGAGGAAGTACTTTGGCGAAACCGGCGCCGTGGACACGAGCTCCAGCGACTTTCTCTGCACCTCCGCCTGGATAGACATGCCGACGACCACCGGCGCGACGAGCGCGACCATCAATTCAAGCATTCCGAGCACGGACTGGTAGAAAGATTGAAGTTGTGTCTGGATGACTGTGATCGACTGCTCGCCCTGCACGACGACGTTTGCATACGCGAGAGTGACGAAGAGGATGAGCAGCCCGAGGTAGAGGGTCCAGAACAGCGCCGGGCGAGTGCCGCGCAACTGCGCTCGATAGTCGCGCACCGACGACGCGTTGCCAAAGTAAACGCGCTTCTGCGTCCTCCACCAGTCGGCGACGGCCACTATTGCACCGCCCCCGTAGTGACCTTGAGGAACACGTCCTCGAGGTCCGCGGCCTCTTCGCGGAACTCGGTGACCTTGTATCCGGAGTCGACGAGGTGCTTAAGCATCTCGGCCTGGTCCTGCTCAGTGCCGGCGAATTCGACTTTGACGGTCGTGGAGCCCATCATGTGCGTGTTCGTCACGTGAGGCTTGCCGTGCAGGAACATACTGACTTCGGGCGCAGCCTCGAGCAGGCGGATCTCGATGACCTTGGCAGTCTGGATCGTCTTCACGACCTCGCGCACGGGCCCGAACGCCTTGAGGTCCCCTCGCTCGATGATGCCGACCGTGTTGCAGAAGTCGGCGAGCTCGGGAAGGATGTGCGACGACACCACGACGATCTTGCCCATCCTGCCGAGCTCCGCGATGAGCTCTTTCAGCTCGGCACGGGCGCGCGGGTCTAGGCCGGAGGCGGGCTCGTCGAGCAGCAACAGCTCCGGGTCGTGTACGAGGCACTTGGCGAGGCACAGCCGCTGCTGCATCCCGCGCGAGAGCGTGGCGACGAACGCCTCCTTCTTGATCGAAAGGTCCGTGAGTTCGAGAACGTTGTCGATCACCTTCGGCCTTTCACGGGCGGGGACCTCGTAGAGCGTCGCGAAGAAGTCGAGGTACTCCCAGACTTTGACGTCGTCGTAGAGCCCGAAAAAGTCGGGCATGTAACCGATGCGCCGCTTGATCTCCATCGGATCCATCACGACGTCGATGCCATTGAGGCGCGCCGTGCCCTCAGTCGGCTCGAGCAGGGTCGCGAGCATCTTGATCGTCGTGGTCTTTCCCGCACCGTTCGAGCCGATGAAGCCGAAGATGTCGCCCGGCTGGAGGGCGAACTCGATGCCGTTCACGGCGACGAGGCTGCCGTAGTGCTTCTTGAGGCCCAAGACTTCGAGCATTTAGGACTCCACCCTCCCCCTTGCGATGTTCCGCAGGTTTTCAGTGGCGAGCGTGAGGAAGAAGACGGTGAGTAAGAGCATGAGGGTGATCGTGGGCCAGAGGAAGAACGATCCGTGATTCTCGGCTAGGTTCGGATAGCCGTAGTTCGGATCGCCGTTGTAAGCGTAGTACAGCAGCACGAACGGATTGGTGGAAACGAGCAGCTCGGACGCCGACGGCGAAAGCGCGGACATGACTCCGCCGATCGCGGGGATCACGATCAACACCACGAAGAGCGCGCCGACCGTCGCGAGCATCGCGCCAGAGTTGGAACGGGTCTTCGAGGAGATCCACATCGTCAGGCCCCCCATCGAAAGGCCGGTCGCTATCACGAGCGCGAGCGCACGGAAAAAGCCCACGACTCCACTGATGTGCAGATCAAACCGGCTCGTGGATGCGGTTTCTTTGACGAGCTCGATGACGAGCGCAGGCACTCCAACCGCGATAATGAGCATCATGAGCGAGAGGAACGTCTTACCGAACTTGCCGATGATGATCTGGCCCGGCGTGACCGGGGCGACGAGCAGCATGTCGAGCGAGCGCTTCTCGCGGTCGCCGGCGATAGCGCCGTGCAACCCGGCTGGGATGAGGATCGTTGCGAGGCCGAGCATTACGTACATGAGGATGAACGGCTCGACGTAGGTGACGTACCGCAGAGTGAGGATCAGCTGAAAGAGGTAAATAACGAGCAGCAGCACGCGGGCGGCAAGCTGCGCACCTCGCCAGTTGTGCTCTGCGAACGCCTTGTTCTTCTCGCGCACGACCTCGGCGAACATTGGGTTGCCCACGAAGAGGTGCTTGACCGAGTAGCGACTCACCGTCCCACTTCTCCTGACACGGTGCTGTAGGTGTAGAAGAGCTTTACCGCGCGGCCCTGCTCCATTCCGATCGAAGATCCTACACTGAGACCGGTGACGTCGGCGGTGAGACCAACTTGGTTGGCGGACATCGGCGGCTGTTCGAAACCGCGCTCGAGAAGACCGGTCGATGTCAAGAGCTCGTTGACGCTGCGGGTCTCGCCGGACTTCACGTCACCAAGGAAGAGCTGGTTCAGTCCGACCCACACGATGACGGACCGGAGTTCGTACGGAGTTTGGTTGGTGAAAGCGCCGCTGGCACGTACCTGGCTGCCTGAGCGCACCAGCTTGAGCGAGAGCGGGAGCCTGTGCTGCCAAGGCAGCGCCTGTTCGAAGTGGATCTCGCGGAAGGCAAGGTTTGAGACGCCTGCGTTGGTCGCGACGACCTGGCCGACGTCCACGAGGTCGTCGGAGAAGCCAGTGTCGCTTCCCCCGCCGCCGTAGTAGCCTCCAGTAAAGTCCGAGGTCGTCGTGACCGACTCGACGCCCTCGAGCTTGAGGTCGTACCGCCCACCGACCGGGAAAAAGAACTCCTGGTTGCCAACCGCGTAGGCGAGCGGTGCACCCTCGTGCGCGACGATGAGCGCGCGTGTCGCACGGGAGAGCGAGGCACCGTAAAGGTCGCGTGCGACATAGAAGAACACTCCAGCGAACGCGAGCCCGATGATCGGCGAGGTCACCCACGCGAGCTGTCCCTTGCCGAGCTTGTTGAGCACCAAGAAGTTAAGCGGCACGACCACGACGAAGTAACAGGCGAGAATCAGGAAGACCGTTCCCGTCGGCGGCATCGAGACGCGGAACACGCTTCCAGCTGTCGCATCGTTTGGTGCGGTCGGGTAGCCCATCCCTGATGGGTACGAGTAATAGTCGTCCCGGAAGGTGACCAGCTCAGCACCGATCTCGTTCTTATACTCCGAGTGTGCGTTGCTGATCGTCGACACGGTGTCTGTGAAGAGCTTCTGACGTCCCGCGTAAGTGCGGAACGGGGCCTGGAACGGGTCGAACGCCCAGTAGACGACCATACCCAGGCCGCACTTGCGGTACCAGAGCATCGGAACCCCGTTCTCCTCGAGACCGCTCGTTCCGGGCGAGGGAGTGATCTTGGTGACCGTCGTCACTTCGCGAAGTGGGACGCCCGTCACGTCCGAGACGACGGAGCTTCCGGAAACGTTGAGCACGACGGGGTTGGTGCCGGGCACGAACGCCGCCCATCGCTCGTCACGCAGGATCGGAGAGACCGCGCCGCCAGTCATGAGGATCGTGCCGCCGCCTAAGACGTAGCGCTGGATCGCCGAGACCTCAGGGTCTGTGAGCCGCTCGGCGCCCTCCGCAAGGATGACCAGATCAAGGCCGTTGTAACCAATGCTTCGGTCTGGTCCCTTTCCAGGAAGGCACGCGAAAGGCCGGTATTCAGTGGCATTGTAGCGTTCGGTGTCCGTCGCCCCCGTGCGCTCCGTCTGACGCCTGACAGTCCCA
>JANWJY010000046.1 GCA_025451715.1 Fimbriimonadaceae bacterium
CTCGAAGCACCTTCCTCACCTCGAAGTCAAGACGCTTGAAGACTTTCCAGGTGCTCCTGAACCCGACGAGACCGGAGACACGTACCAGGAGAACGCACTGATCAAGGCGCGCAGCACTGCACTTCATACAAATCAGTGGTCGCTAGCCGACGACGCCGGACTCGAGATCGACGCGCTGCCCGGCAACCTCGGTGTGCACAGCAAGCGTTTCGCTGGGGACACGACGTTCGAGGAGAAGATGTTGCGCGTCCTCGAACTGCTCAGTGGCACGCCCACGGAGAGTAGGACCGCAAGGTTTCGGTGCTGCATCGCGCTCGTGGGCCCGGGCGGGGAAGAGCTCACGATCGAGGACACTTGCGAGGGTCGGATTGCAGATGCTCCGAGCGGGAAGGGAGGTTTCGGCTACGATCCGATCTTCTACTTGCCAGAAAAGGGGTGCACTATGGCGGACCTCTCTGCAGAGGAAAAGCACGGAATCAGCCACAGGGGCAAGGTGCTCCGACGGCTCGTCGCCGAGCTAGAACACCAGCAGTGAGAGGCACGAAACGTGGTACACGATCAGAGTGGCCATGAAGGTGTTCGCGACAGCCATCACGTTCACGATGGTCTGCGAGTGCCTGAACCGGTAGCAGATGCACAGGACCAGAAGCGTGAGGCTGATCTTGACGAACTCGAAGAGCCCGAAGTCGATGTAGTGAGCAAGGAACGGGTTCGCCTCTCGTGCGCCCAACTGCAGAGCAACCAGTGTGAACGCCAGGTCTGAGATGCCGAGAAACCCGTAGACAGTGAGCCAGTCAGGGACTGACTCGCGCATGTGCGACTGGTCATAGACGACCCCGTTGCCCACGGTCTCCATAGGTGTATCTATCCACGTTTGCAGCCCGCGGAAACCTGTCAAAAACGACAGTTAAGAGCGGTCAGACGGTGGCCTTGGATCTCTGGGCGATGGTTTCGAGGAACGCCTCGTTGTTCGGCGTACGTTTGAGGAGCTTGATCAGCGACTCGGTCGCCTCGGTGGCGTCGTCCGACTTCGCCAGCATCCTGTGAAGCTGTACGACGGCCTCGAGCTGGTCCTTCTTGAACAGCGCCTCCTCGTGGCGAGTGCTGGAGAGCCGCACGTCGATCGCGGGCCAGATGCGCCGCTCGGCGAGGTCGCGGTTGAGCACGAGCTCCATGTTGCCGGTGCCCTTGAACTCCTCAAAGATCTGGTCGTCCATGCGCGAACCCGTCTCGACCAGCGCGGTCGCGATGATCGTCAACGACCCGCCTTCCTCGACGTTTCGGGCGGCTCCAAAGAACCGCCGTGGCCTGTACAGAGCCGCGGGGTCGAGGCCACCGGAGAGCGTACGCCCTGACGGGTTGATAGTCAGGTTGCTCGCGCGCGAGTAACGGGTGATGGAGTCGAGAAGGATGACCACGTCGCGGCCGACCTCAACGAGGCGCTTGGCCTGTTCGAGGCAGAGCTCTGCTACGCGCATGTGGTTCTCCGCAGGCTCGTCAAAGGTCGAGCTGATGACTTGGCCCTTGACGTACCGCCGGATGTCCGTGACTTCTTCTGGGCGCTCGTCGACGAGCAGGACCATGAGGTACACGTCCGGGTTGTTGACGGCGATCGAGTTTGCGATCGACTTGACGATGGTGGTCTTGCCGGCCTTGGGCTGTGCGACGATCAGGCCGCGCTGGCCCTTTCCGATCGGAGCGATCAGGTCGATAATGCGACCGATGACCTTCTCCGGTTCGGTCTCCTGCACGAGCTTCTCGACAGGGAAGAGCGGAGTGAGCTTGTCGAAGTTCGGTCGGTTCTGCACTTCCTCCGACTGCGTCGAGAACCCGTTGACGCTCTCGACCCTGAGCATGCCGAAGTACTTCTCGCCTTCCTTCGGCTCGCGCACGAGCCCGAAGATGATGTCACCTGGGCGGAGAGCAAACCTCTTGACTTGCGACTGGCTGACGTAGACGTCCTCGTTCGAGGGCTGGAAGTTCATCTGACGCAGGAACCCCCATCCGTCTGGGAGGATGTCGAGCACGCCCTTCCGGTAGACCGAGCCGTGCTCGGCGTTCGCGTGGCGCAACATCTCCTCGATGACGATTGAGCGCTCTTGGTCGACCGAGACTCCGGCGGCCTTGGCTTCTTTGGCCAGGGCGGCGGGAGGCATCGCGTCGAAGTGCCCGTATCCGATCTCGGGCAGGTTCTCCAGGTCCTCCTGGTCGTTGCGGTGCGGCCTGCGCTCTCGGTTGCGGTCTCGGTTGTCTCTGTTGTCTCGGTTGCGGTTGCCCTTGTTGGACCCGCTCTCCGACTTTCGTGGACGGAAGGTGTGGTGAGCCATGTCAGTTCTGGGTTACAGAATGGGTTCGAAAAGCCTTATGACCGAAGTCCAGCCTCTTGATGGGGATTAGACCTCTTGGTGCAGGACGGCTACGTACGGAAGGTTCCGGTACCGCTCTGCGTGGTCTAACCCATATCCTACCACAAATCGGTCTGGAATCTCGAAACCGACGTACTCGGCCTGGGTCTCGCGCTGGGCCGCGTCCGGCTTTCGGAGCAGGGTCACGACCTTGAGCGACCTGGGGCGACGGGTGCCCAGCAGTTCTCTCAGGTGGGCGAGGGTCAAGCCGGTGTCCAGGATGTCCTCAACGATTAAGACGTGCCGGCCCTCAATGCTGACATCCAGGTCCTTTCGGATCTGGACAACGCCGCTCGTAGAGGTGCCCTCGCCATAGCTGCTGGTCTGCACGAAGTCGACCTCTGTGTTTGGGCCGAGCTGGCGCATCAAGTCCGCCAAAAAGATGAACGACCCCTTCAGGACCGAAACGAGCAGGACGGGAGTGTCGCCGTAGTCCGCCGAGATGCGGCGCGCAAGCTCAGAGACCTTCTCCTGGATCTGCCGCTCTGTGATGAGCACTTCGAGCGAGGCCACGCCCCGATTCTACTATTTGGCGAGGGACCGGAAATAGCTCTCGTTGAACTGCGGGTCGAGGCTCGCGTAGAACGCGACGATCACGTCCTTCTTCTTCGCGAGCCGAGGGTATCGGTCGACGAGCGTCCAAAAGGTCCGGTCGCTCCCGAACAGCGCCTCGGCGAAAGTGTTGAAGTCCTCTTCGAGGCTCGCGTTACCGTACTCGTTCAGGAACCCGTCGACGTTGTGCTTTGGCTTGAACCTCGTGTCCGACATTCCGTCTCTGATCGCGATGACTCCGCCCTCGCGGTATCCGACTCCCGGGGCGTTGGCGGCGAGCCAAGCCTCCTCATCGAAACGCTCCCAGTAGTTGCGGAGCAGGATGCTTGAGAACTCATGGTGGAACGCGTTGACCAAGTACTCACCGGTAAACCCTGCTTGTTCGCCTCGGTTGGCGATGTAGATGGTGTCCAGGGAGTTCGTGCCGCCGAACTGCACGCCATAAAAGCTCAGCTCTTTGGCATAGTACACAGCCTTGAGGTTCTTCTTGATGAGCTCGACCGGATAGCGCTTAAGCGCCTCTTCGGCACAGATCTGTGAGCGGAAAGCTTCGACCTTGTCGACGGCAACAGCCGTCGGTTTGATCTCGGGCGTCTGCCAAGACGTGGGAAACATCGCAGCGTCGAGCTCGCACTTTATGGGGGTGCCAGTGCGGGGGTCGTTGCTGTCGGCGGCAATGAGGCACCCGAGTGCAGCAAGCACCGCCAGCGACGCTGCTTTCGTGGTCGTTCGGAACCTGGGTGTCATGCCCTGGTTCTTCCAAACCCCGCACATTTCCGGCACGGCAGGAATACGGGATTCGGTTCAAGCCCACGTGCGCGGGTGCCCCTTTGCGCGATTCTTCGGTGTCTACCGTGCTAGGGCTTGTCCTCGACCTTCGGGACCGGCACGATCTCCAGCTCGTTGACCAGTTCAAACTTGGAACCGCTTTCGTCGAGGACGCGCTGTGCGATCTGAGTCGCCTCGCTCTTGGCCTCTTGGCTCACGACGTGGCCCCTGAGATAGACCTTCTCACCTTCGGTCCCGACGTCGATCAGGTTGTTGGGGTCGTTGAGGATGGGGTTCGAAATGATGGCTGACTTGACCTTCGGAGTCAAAGTCGCATCCATCGTGGCGGTTGTGTCCTCCTTTGCGGCCTCGACAGTCTTTTCACAGCCGGCAAGGCAGAAGCCGACGGTCAACAGGGCGAAAACAGCATATTTGAGCATATCTCTCTCCGGGGGCCGCTCTGGGCGCGGTCCATACCTCTCGTACGCCTGCGTTGGGTGGACGGCCCGGAGGTCCTATTCCCACTCGATCGTGGCGGGGGGCTTGCTGGTGAGGTCGTACAGGACCCGGTTCACGCCGTCGACCTCGTTCACGATCCGGTTGCACACGTGCTCGAGGAACTCGAACGGGAGGTTTACAGCCTGTGCCGTCATCGCGTCCTCGCTTTGGACCGCCCTGAGCACGATCGGTTGCTCGTAGGTTCTCTCGTCGCCCATCACGCCTACGCTGCGCACGTCGAGCAGGGCGGCGTACGACTGCCAAATGTGCAAGTGGAGACCGTGCTTTCTTAATTCTGTCCGGAAGATCCAATCCGCGTCCTGCGTGATCCGCACTCGCTCCGGAGTGATCTCACCCAGTATTCTTACCGCAAGCCCTGGCCCTGGGAACGGCTCGCGGTCCACGACGTCCTCGGGCAAGCCGAGCTTGCGGCCGACCTCGCGGACCTCGTCCTTGAACAGCCACCTGAGCGGCTCGATCACCTTGAGCTTCATCCAATCCGGAAGGCCGCCGACATTGTGGTGCGTCTTGATTTTCGCTGCGGTCGGCGAGCCGCTCTCGATGACGTCGGGGTAGAGCGTGCCCTGCGCGAGGAAGTCGCAGCCTTTGATCTCGTCCGCGTGTTGCTCGAAGCACACGACGAACTGCTCGCCGATCGTCTTGCGCTTCGTCTCCGGGTCGGTCACTCCCTTGAGCTTTGCGTAAAACTGGTCGCGCGCATTGATCGCGATCAGGCGGGGGTGGAACACTTTGGTGAACGTCTCGACGACCTGTTCCGCCTCGTTCTTTCTGAGAAGCCCGTGGTCGACGAACACACAAACGACCTGGTCTTCGATCGCCTTGCTCATCAGTGCGGCGACGACCGACGAGTCGACGCCGCCGCTGACCGCGCACAAGACCTGTTTGTCGCCGACCTCGTTTCGGATGCGCTGGACCGACTCTTCGATAAAGTTGTCGGGCGTCCAATCGGCCCTGAGCTTTGCGACCTCGAACAGGAACCGTTGAAGGATGGACCGCCCGTCTGGCGTGTGGGAGACCTCGGGGTGAAACTGCACGCCGTACTGTCGAGTTGCGACGTTCTCAAACGCCGCGATCGGACATGTGTCGGTCTCGGCGGTGACAGTGAAGCCCGGCGGTGCCGAGAGGACCTGGTCGCCGTGGCTCATCCAGACCTGGTCACTTGTGAGGCGGCCGACCAGCGCGTGAGTGTCGGCTCGGGTCAGGGTGCGGCGACCATACTCGCGCTCGGTCGACTTCTGGACCTTTCCGCCGAGGCGGTGCGCCATGAGCTGGTGACCGTAGCAAATGCCGAGAGTAGGGATGCCCTCGATTACTGAGTAGTCAAGGTCTGGTGCGCCGTCCTCGAGCACACTGCGAGGGCCGCCGCTGAGGATCACTGCGTCGGGCTTGCGGGAAGTGACCGCCTCGCACGCCTTGGTCCAAGGCACCATCTCGGAGTACACGCCCTGCTCCCGCACCCGGCGGACGATGAGCTGCGTGTATTGACCGCCAAAGTCGATGACCAGGACTAGCTGGTGCTTCATTTAGGAAGCATACAGTTTGCTCCCTCAGACCCCAGAGCCGCAAGTCCCACTAACCGCCGCCGCGTCCGCCGCCCTGACGTTGAGTGAACGAGCTGTCCGGCGTTCCGCGAAAGAGCCGCGGAACGCTGGGGAACCGCTCGGTGATCACGTAATAGTAGGTCCCCTTTGGAAACTCGGGCGTCACGCCCGTGCGACCGTTGCACTCGTCCAGATCACCGCGGCCAGCGACATAGTGCCAGTCCTCGACGAACGTGCCGTCGTGTGAACCGCCAGGTCCGTTAAGTCGACCGCCTGGCTTGACCCAGTAGCTCGGGTTCAGCACCTTAAGGCCGCTCTTGGGGTCCTTCGGGTCGCGATAGCCCCACTCGTCGTAGATTGGAAACCCGTCCGCGGCCCAACCGATGAGTCGCATGTCTGTAGGCTTTCCTAGAGTATTGAGCAGTCCAACAGGCTCGCCGTGGTAGTGGTACACCCCTCGACGGTCGGCGTGGCCGTTGTTCGCGTCGATCTCCATCGCCCGCACGTTGCGCAGCGGCTCGTACGACCAACCCGAGTTGTTCTGGCCGTTCCAATACTGCTCCGGCCGCGGGTCAAACACGACCCCATTGAGTGCGATCCCGAACACGCCCCGGTTTGCTGGCGTCGCGCGGCGCTGGGTGCGCGGCTCCATCGCAACACGAAAGCTGTGGTTTTGCGCGCGAAGTGTAACAACCTCGTTGCGGTTCGTGAAGACTCCGA
>JANWJY010000047.1 GCA_025451715.1 Fimbriimonadaceae bacterium
AGGAGGCGGCGCATGATCTTGCCGCTTCGGGTCTTGGGGACCTCTGCCGAGAAGATGATGTCGTCAGGCCGAGCGACCGCGCCGATCTTCTTGACCACGTGCGCCTTCAACTCTTCCCCCAGCGCGTCAGACGCAGTGTTGCCCGTGCGAAGGATCACGAAAGCCGCAATCGCCTGGCCCTTGATCTCGTGCGCCTTGCCGATGACAGCCGCCTCTGCGACGCTCGGATGGTCGACCAGCGCACTCTCGACCTCCATCGTCGAGATGTTGTGACCGGCGACGAGCATGACGTCGTCGACGCGACCGAGAAGCCAATAGAAGCCGTCGGAGTCGAGCTTTGCCCCGTCGCCCGCGAAGTAGGCGTCCGCAAATTTGCTCCAATAGACTTGCTTGTAGCGCTCCTGGTCGCCCCAAATCCCGCGAAGCATCGAGGGCCACGGGCGCTTCAATACCAGCAGCCCTCCGACCTCGCCACTGGCCGCTTTGTGAGTGACGTCCTCGCCCTCCTCGGTGTAGATCGCGGCATGAACGCCTGGGAACGGCCGCGTCGCAGAACCGGGCTTGGTCGAAACGATCCCCGGCAGTGGCGTGATCATGATCGCGCCTGTCTCCGTCTGCCACCAGGTGTCGACGACCGGGCAGCGGCCCCCGCCGATCACTTCCTGATACCAGATCCACGCTTCGGGGTTGATCGGCTCGCCGACAGACCCGAGAAGGCGCAGCGAGGTCAGGTCGCACCCGTCCGGGAACTCTCTTCCCCACTTCATGAACGTGCGGATTGCGGTCGGCGCGGTGTACAAGATGTCGACCTTGTGCTTTTCGATGATCCGCCAAAAGCGGTCCTTGTCGGGCGTATCGGGCGCGCCTTCGTACATGACCTGTGTGACACCGTTGGACATCGGGCCGTACACGATGTACGAATGGCCGGTGACCCAGCCGCAGTCGGCGGTACACCAGAAGGTGTCGCTGTCCTTGAGGTCGAAGACGAGCTTCGAAGTCGCTGTGACGCCGGTGAGGTAGCCGCCCGTCGTGTGCATGATCCCCTTCGGCTTGCCAGTTGATCCGCTGGTGTAGAGGATGAAGAGCAGGTCCTCGCTGTCCATCGGCTCGCAAGGGCAGTCGGAGCTTTGGTTCGGGACGGTGTCGTGCCACCACACGTCCCGCCCGTCGACCCAGGTCCCTCGGTCATAGTCGGGGGTGACGGTCTCCTCGGTCCGCGCGCCCATCGGGCCCACGCGCTCGAGCACGAGGACCTTCTCGATCGTGGGACAGCCCCTGTTCAGCGCCTCGTCTACGATGCGCTTGAGCTCGATCACCTTCCCCCGCCGCCAGGAGCCATCGGCAGTGACCACGACCTTGCAGGATGCGTCGTTGATCCGCTCGACCAAGGACTCGGCGCTGAACCCGCCGAACACGACCGAGTGCGCCGCGCCGATGCGCGCGCAGGCGAGTATCGCCATCGCGAGCTCCGGCGCCATCGGCATGTAGATGCAGACGCGGTCACCCTTCGCGACGCCTAAAGACTTGAGCGCGTTGGCAAGCTTCGAGACCTCGCGCAGCATGTCCTTGTAGGTGAACGCTCGCACGTCGCCCGGCTCGCCCTCACCGATCAGCGCGACCTTGCTGCCCTTGCCCGCCAGGACATGCCTGTCGAGGCAGTTGTAGCAGGCGTTGAGCTTTCCGCCGAGGAACCACTGTGCGAACGGCTGCTTCCACTCGCAGACCGTGTGCCACGGGTCGAACCAGAGCAGTTCGCGCGCCCAGCCCTCCCACCATCCCTCCCAGTCCATCTCCGCCATTTCGTAGACGGACTCGTCGTTCGCGTTTGCGTCGCGTACGAACTCGGCAGGAGGGTCAAACCTACGGTTCTCGTGGAGAAGGGTCTCGATGGTCTCGGCCATGACAACTGGGGCGAGTTTAGCCTAAGGCCTTGAATCTGACCAATAGACGACCGACGTCTATCAAAGAGTAGTGTTCTTTCGGATCAGCCCCTGCGTCGGACTCAGCACGCCCAACTTGGATGAGGCGTCGCGATTCTATTGCGAAGGCATGGGGATGGAGCTCGAGGCGTTCGACGACGGTGCTGAGCTGATGGCTGGGCCGCTGCGGATTTTCCTCGACAAAGGCCCGCGATCTTCCGCCGTGTTCGAGCTGCTCACACCCAGCATCGACGACGCACAGGGCAAGCTCAAGTTCTATGGGTTCGAGGTCGTAGCTTGGAACGGAGTGAGCCGCGCGAACATCGTTCGAGACCCGTTCGGGCTCGTATTCAACATCTTCGAGTTCGACGAGGAGGACATCATCGAGCTTGACTTGGCGGACCACATGGTGTACCGGCCGACGATCGGCGCGGTCACGCCTTCGCCGAAGCCGCTCGCCGAGTTCTACAGCATGGTGCTCCAGCAACCGGCGAACAGGCTGACAGACGGCAGCTACCTGCTGAGCGGCGGCGACGTGAGCATGCGAATCAGGCCGGGGGAGGTCGATGCGCAGGTGCTCTGGCTGGCTCACGACGCTCCTGTGGAGCACTTTCTGGACGCCGGCTGCAGGCCGCTCGAAGACGACCTCAGCGTGATCACCGACCCCTATGGGCTGTCTTGGGCGGTCGAGACAAGGATTCAGTCGTCGCATGCCGTCGTGAATCCAATATAATCGCCCTAGATGGTCTTGACCGTGCCGTTCGAGGGGTTCGCAGACGCCCTGAAGTCGCACCCTGGAGCCAAAGTGGCCTACGTCACGACGCATGGAAGCCGCACCGTCGTCACCGCCGCTGACCCCCAAACGGGCGCGATCCTAAGGTGTCATGCGCTGAGACAGCCAGAGGACGTCCGGTCTATTCTTGAGAAAGCAGGCGTAACGGTTCATGACGGGATGTGGGGAGACCGCTCCGAGGATCCCGGCGCGCTTTGGGTGGCTGCGGTGGCGTACAAGAGCGATTCGGACACACCAGGGCTGTGGGTGGACACCTACGAGTCAAAGCCGACGACGGGCCAGGTGCTGGCCGAGCTATATGAAGAGTTCAGGGAGACGGGCGAGGTCGGGGAGGTCACGATGGAGGAGTTCATCCGCCTGGCCGACCCGAACGTAGTGATCCTTAGCCCTGAGGAACAGGCCGAGTTCGCACGACGTCCCCACGAGTGCGAGTAGCCGGAACGCGGGCCTCCCGCTGCAACCTTAGGGCTCCGCGGGTCGTTCTTGGGTCATGAAGCAGTCGGAAGAGAAGCTTTGGGCGGTGGCCGCTCACCTCGGTTCGCTGGTGTTCCCGTTCTGCGCGTTGATCCTGTTCTTCGTGTTCCGCGAGAGGTCGCGCTACATCTCCCACCACGCGCACCAGGCGATGTGGTTCTTCTTCACGGCGTGGATCGTCGGGTTCGTCCTGAGCCTTCTGCCCCTCATTGGCTGGATTATCGCTTCGGCGCTCGGGATCGTGGTGTTTGCGTTGGCGGTCGTCGCCAGCGTCCAAGCCCTAGCGGGGCACTGGTACGAGTACCCAGTCATCGGTAGGGTCTGGAAGCGCGCTTTGGGCGGATAAAGGCTCCCAAACGAAATAAAGAGGGCCGTCTAGTACCAGACGGCCCTCTTCGAGTCTTGGGTCAATCGCTAGGCTTTAGGCCTTGGCGATCTTCCTGCGTCGTCGTGCGACGAGCGCAGCGATACCAGTACCGAGGGCGATCATCGACGCCGGCTCAGGAACCGGTCGAGCTTCGATGCCCATGGAAACGTCCCACGTGCCAGCGCCAAATGCGTCCGACGGATTGGCCCAGTTGAAGCCAAACGTGGTGCTGTTCCAGAACGAGTTGCCGTTGTTGCCACCCGGGGTGCCGACCGAGTTGGCGCCGCTCGTGGTGGAAATGTACTGCGCGTTGCTGCCGCTGACTGAGGTCACGCCGCCGCCGAGCCAGTAAGTGCCCGGTGCGAGGTTGACGTTGAGGCCGCCGAGGCGGACCTTGTACTCAGTGAAGCCGAAGCCTGAGCCGCCAGTCAACGTGACTGTGGGAGCGCCGGAGCCAGAAGCCACAAGCGTTCCGCCGTTGCCGACTGACACGCCAGAGCGGATCTCCCAATTCATGCCGTTGATGTCGCCACCACCGGCATTCAGAACGTTGAACCACGCGCCCGTAACCACCCAGCCCGGACCGCCGACGTTAAAGTCGTCGTACAGCGAAGAGTGGAATCCGGTGTTCTGGGCAATGTTGCCACCGTTTCGACCGTCGAAGTCGCCGTTGTACCACTGAGCGTAAGAAGCCCCGGAAACGGCAACGAGTGCAAGAACATAGAATAATCGGTTAGTTTTCAAGCCAATCCTCTCTTGGGCAATTTGCCCACGTGGAGGATATCCGCTCCCGTGCCAGAAAAGAAGGGGTGGAGCAAAGTCTGGTGGAATTACCAGGACGGCGTGAACCTGACGAAGCCCGATGAGGATTCTGGCGGAGAGGGTGGGATTCGAACCCACGGAGGTTGTTACACCTCACCGCATTTCGAGTGCGGCGCACTAGACCGGGCTATGCGACCTCTCCGGGGGAGATTATGCCCATTTCGCGCACTCGCCACAGGTTCAACGCGGCGGAATGCTCAGAAGGCTCGACTCCGTTCGCACGTACCGGGCGGCCGCACCGGGTGGAACATCTCGGTTGCGGGCCGACGAACGAAGCGTAACAATGTGCGGCCAGGTGAGCTGGTTCACTGGGACGTTCGTCACGACGCACCCGGTCTCGACGACCTCTAGCGCGGACGCGAAGAACGAAGAGAAGGCCGTCGGGGCCTGGTTTGCTGCGCTCGAGAACCGTTCGGCGACGTCGACTGCGATCTGCCGCAGATCCTTGTCGCCGAGCACCGCGCCATACCGGAAACAGACCGACATGAACGACGGCAAGGCGGGCGGGGGGCCATCGTCAACGATTGAAGGCATATCAAGCTTGAGTGGGCCGGTAGCGGCCATCGAGCCCGCGACGGCGACCAAGTCGCCCGGCTCATCGTGCCGGAAGAGCTCGAGGGCGCGCCTCAAGACCAGCTCGCCGTCGTCGAGCCACGATTCATCGCCCGTGGCCGCAAAGGCGAACAGCATGGCGTCAGCGTAAGCAGCGAAGTCGCCGAGCCACTTGCGGCTGAGTCCGCGGCCAAACGTCGAGTGGTTGACCTCGTCGGTGCCTGCCCGGAACTCGCGTAGGCCCTCCGCCCACTGGAGCGCGAGCTTGATCGTGTCTTGGTCGTCCATCACCCACGCTGCTTCGAGCGTACGCGCCACGACGAGCCCCGCCGCATCGAGGGTCTTGTCCTTCGCCGGGAGGAGTCTCGAGGAATCGGTGGCCCGACGGAGCGATCCAACCACGAGAGCTAGGAGGTCCTCGTCTTGCAGTGATGCGTCCGGATCGACGAGATAGGGCGCCATCAGGGGGTTTGTGCGTGCGTCGAGCCCGAGCCTGTGCAAGTAGGACCGCGTGGTCGAGTCGAGCTTAGTACGCGTATCGGCGACGCTGAAGCTGTTGCGGAACGATCGGCCATCTTCGGCGATGGTGTTCTCGACATACGAGGACCACTCGTCCGGTGCCATGAACTGCTCCTTCAGGCATTCGACGGTCCGGCGGTACCAGTACGCAACGAGAGGGTCTCCCGTATTGGCGTGTGCGCGGGCCAGCACGGCGAGCATCTCCGCATTGACAGTCGCGAGCTTGTCGAACTCGACCTGCATTGGATCGTTGCCGGAACCGAGCCGGAAGAACCCGCCGTCGACCAGGTCTGCGCGCGGCGTCGAAAGGTCGCGCCTGAGAGAAAGCCTCGCTTGTTCGGTCCTCTGCGCCTGCAGTAAGGCGCGGTACTTGCCTGCCTGCCATTGGAAGAACGTGCTTGGCTGATCCAGTGTGGCGAAGTACGCGTCGATGTCGGGCAATGAGCGCGTTGAGACCTGCCGAAGTCTCACATACTCTTCGTGCTGTTCGCGCTCGGACTGAGTCCAGGTGTCCTCAGGAGACGTGACAAACTGTTGCTTGATCTCTGCCAGGCTCCCGAGAAAGTCGTTGTAGTCCGGCGTGTCCTCCCAGGCGCGTCGGCCCATCCAAGTGAGCAACTGCCCGTTGGGCTTGAAGAACCACACTGCGAACCCGGGATCCGCGCCAACTTGGTTCCTCAAGACCGGCAGGAGTGCGGACCTCCACTCGGGTTCGGTGCCCAGGTCGACCCGCACGCACACGAAGTCGCGATTGAGCCGTGCCCAGACCTCGGGGTTGCTGAAGACCTCATCGTCGTTTCGCCTTGCGGCCTGACTGGCCGCAGTGCCCGCGAACACCATCACCGGCTTGCCTAGCCTTGCGGCTTCAGCGAAAGGCTGTTGCTCCGTCGTGCGCCAGTCGATGCCCTGCCGCGAGGCCCTATTGAGGAACCGGGACTTGAAGCCCGCGAGGTCGTTGTTGTCTGGCGGAGGGATAAGGGTCCGGTTGCACTGCACGAAGACGCCGACGGCTACGAGTGCGACCATGACCGAAGTCGCGCCGACGTAGCTTCCTCGACGTCCCCATGTCGGCATCTTGGACTCATTATGGCTTTGGTATGATGGTTCCCATGTCGATCTCCTTGGACGAAGTCAGGCACGTCGCGCGGTTGGCGCGGCTCGAGCTGGACGACGCCGAGCTCATGACGTTCCAAGGCGAGCTCAACGCGCTGCTCGGGCACTTCGAAGACATCCAGTCGATCGACACGGCGGGGCTCGACCCCAAGCCTCACGCTGTCGCGCTGAAAAACGTGTGGGCGCTGGACGTGCCGGGAAAGACCCTCCAACGTGAGGACGCCCTGCGCAACGCGCCGGCGAGCAAGGCCGGGCTCTTCATCGTCCCGACCATCATCGAGGAGTAGCGGTTGGTCTGCCAGCTCACCGCGACCGAGCTTGCCGACAAGCTGCGCAAGCGAGAGGTCTCCGTCCGAGAGGCGCTCGACGAGTGCCTGGCGCGCATCCGGCGCGTCGATCCCGACTATTCCGCGTTCCTGCACGTTTCCGAGGAGGCCGCAATTGTAGAAGCCGCGAGCGCGCAGAAACTGATCGACGACGGGGAGGGAGGTCCGCTGACAGGCGTGCCGCTCGCAGTCAAGGACAACATGTGCACGTCGGGCTTGCCGACGACGTGCTCGTCGAAGATCCTCGAGGGTTTCGTGCCGCCGTACGATGCGACGGCGATCGCTCAGGCGCGCTCTGCGGGACTGGTGATCGTCGGAAAGACGAACCTCGACGAGTTCGCGATGGGGACCTCGACGGAGAACAGCGCGTTCTTCCCTACTCGCAACCCTTGGAACCCCGACCTCTCCCCTGGCGGCTCCTCCGGCGGATCGGCGGTGGCGGTCGCAGCCGAGATGACGCAGTTGTCGCTGGGCTCGGACACGGGCGGGTCGATCAGGCAGCCGGCGTCGCTGTGCGGGATCGTCGGCTTCAAGCCGACCTATGGGCGCGTCTCGCGGTACGGTCTGATCGCGTTCGGGTCGAGCCTCGACCAGATCGGTCCGTTCGCACGCACGGTAGAGGACGCCGCGCTGATGTCCTCGGTGCTCTCGGGCCACGACCCGCTCGACAGCACCTCACAGAAGGACTCACAGATCGACGTCACAGGTCTGAAGAAGGGCTCCTTGAAAGGTCTCAAGGTCGCGCTGCCCAAAGAGTTCCACAGCGATTCGATCGAGCCCGGCGTGCGTGAGGCACTCGACTTTGCGATCGATGCGTTGAAGAAGGAAGGCGTGGAGTTCACCGAAGTAAGCCTTCCCTCAATCAAGCTGGGCGTGACTACGTACTACATCATCGCACCGGCGGAGGCTTCGAGCAACCTCGCGCGGTTCGACGGCGTGCGGTATGGGCCGAGGGTCGAGGCGGGCACCGACCACATCGGCATGGTGTCGGCGACGCGCGGCAGGCTGTTCGGCCACGAGGTGAAACTCCGCATCATGGTCGGCACGTACGCCCTTTCGGCGGGCTATTACGACGCGTACTATCACCGGGCGCAGCAAGTCCGCAGACTTATGGCCGACGAGTTCGAGCGGACGTTCAAGGACTTTGACCTCGTGATGGGCCCGACCAGCCCTTGCGTGGCGTTTCCGCTGGATAGCGAGGACCTCGACCAGATGGCACTGAAACTCATGGACTACTGCACGATCCCCGCGAACATGGGCGGTTTCCCGTCGATCTCGATCCCGTGCGGACTGAGCAACGGCCTGCCGGTCGGTATGCTCTTGAACGGCCCGGTAAACGGGGACGAGAGGCTGCTGCAAACGGCCCACGCGATCGAGCGGGCGCTGCCCCATGGCCACAAACGCCCGCCAATGCCCTAGAGCCATGCACTACGACATCTACCGCAGGGACAAACAGGTGTTCGCGCGAGAGCTGTTCCGGTTCGGGCCTATTCTCCTGTTCATGGTGGTCGCCGCTTTCAACATCGGATTCTTCTTCAGTCCACCGCTCTTTGTGTTCGGCTCTGGGCTGATCGCGTGGTCGATCGTCGCAGCGTACCGGCGCAGCATTCCGAAGCGGTTCTACAACAACAAGTTCCTTCAGATGTGGAACGCGTGCAAGGATCGGCTCGAGCGGTTCCACTCTGCGCTTGCCGAGGCCAAAAAGCAAGGCGTCCCCGAGCTCCAAGACCTGCCGAAGACCGTTCAGAGCGTCGGAGAGACCCTCTACGTGGCGCTGCGTCGCGCAGACATCGTGCTGCGCGAGGTCATGACCTCCGAGGGCTGGCTAATGGCGGTGCAGCACAACACCGGCCCGATCAGCCCCGACCAAAGGGCGCAGGAGCTTTACCGGCTCGCCGACAAGAACATTGCTGAGTACCGGACGCACTACAAGATCGTGATGTCCGGCGTCGAACGGACTGAGGCGCAGGCGGCCGTTTTCACGACGACGCTGGACACCCTTCGCATGCGTATGCTGGGGCACCGCCTTGCCGGGCGCTCGCCTGAGCTTGCGCACACTGAGTTTCTGCAGGCGATGACCGAGGCCCGGATGCAGCTCGACTCGATCGATCAGGCGCTGGACGAGCTGGAACTGACGCCCTTCCCCGGCACAGACCCGGACTGGATGGAATCGCTTAAGTCGGTCGCAGAAAGGGAGCTCGATTCGGAACTAATGATACAAGGCGCCCCCCCGGTGGCTACGCGAGACGACTCCCCGCCCCCGATGCCACCGGGACTTCGCGAAAACCTCGGCAAGCCCGCGATCGATCCACCACGGAACTCGGGCCTCACGACTCAAGACTCCCCGAAAGAAGGCGACGAGTAGATGCTCGTGCACTGTCCTGCGAAGGTCAACACGTTTCTTGCTGTCGGTCACGCCGAGGCAAGCGGTTATCATCCGATCCGCACCGTGTTCCAGGCCATCGGGCTCTTCGACGAACTAGAGGTCTTTCCGAGCGCGAGCGACGATGTGGTCAGCGACTGGCCGGACATGCCGGGCGAGAACACCGTCACTAGGGCGCTGCGGCTGTTGCGCGAGCTCGTGCCCGTGCCGCCGGTTCGGATATCAATCAAGAAGCGCATCCCGGCGCAATCGGGCCTTGGTGGCGGGAGCTCCAACGCCGCAGGGCTGATCAGAGCCGTACAACAGATGCACCCGGACTACACGACTGACCAGTTCGCGCACGAGGTCGCGGTCGCTGTCGGGTCTGACGTGCCGTTCTTCTTGGTCGGAGGGCTCGCTCGCGGGACCGGTTATGGCGAAAAGTTGGAGCCGTTGCCGGACCAGCCGCGCAAGTGGCTTCTGATCGTGAAGCCTGAAGAGTCGGTCTCGACCGCGGCGGCTTACTTCGAGTTGGACCGCGCGCCGCGGGAATGGAGGGAGTTTGCGGACGAGCTTTACAACGACTTTGAGCGGGTCGCGCCCTACATCAGTGGAGAGATCGCCGAGCGGATGCAGGTCCACGGCGCAAACGGGGCGCTGCTGTGCGGGTCCGGTTCTGCGGTGTTCGGCGTGTTCGACACAGAGGACCGTGCCCAAAGTGCGTTGGCGAACATGGCGGCTGAAGGGTTCGACACCTCCTGGGTCGCACCGACGCTGACGCGCGAGGAGAGCCTGTGGACGTCGTAATTTTGGCCGGTGGGAAGTGCGACGACGCTCTGCGCGCGGCGACCGGCGTCGAGCTCCGCGCCGACGTCCTGCTCGGCGACAAGACCCTGGCGCAGATCGTGCTCGAGGCGACGCGGCCGTTCGGCGAGCCGATCCTCGTCGGCGGCCACTTGGGAGCGGCGTCGCGCCGCGTCGAGAGCGGCATTAACTTTTGCGACAGCCTTGGCAACGGGCTCTCTCAAGTCCAGACCGAGAAGTTCCTCCTCGTGACCGTCGACCTGCCGTGTCTCACGACTGAGGGACTGCGCGACTTCGTCTCGCATTGCGACGGAGATGCGGGACTCAACTTCCCCATCGTCAGCAAGGAAGACTGCGAGCGGGTGTTCCCTGGCATGAAGCGCACGACACTGAAGCTCAAGGAGGGCGTGTTCACGGGAGGGAACGTTGCCGTCATGGACACCACGGCGATGAAGCGGGCCCTACCCGTGATGGAGAAGGCGTATGCGCTGCGGAAGAAGCCACTAAAACTCGCGCAGATGGTGGGCTTCGGAGTGCTCGGAAGGGTCGTGCTTGGGCAGGCGATGCCTGGGACGCTGCCTGTAGCCTGTCTGGAGAAGGGGGTCGGCCGCTTTCTCGGCACGAAGGTCCATGCCGTGATCAGCCACTACCCAGAGCTCGGGGCGGACCTGGACAAGGCGAGCGATTACCAGGCGTTTGTACGGAAACTGGGTTCCAGGGTCTAGAAGCCCGCAAAGACGCCGAGAATCAATCTGTGGCGTTCCAACCGCACGAAGGCGGCCCTATCGATCCAGAGCTCACGGCGAACTTCCTGAGCTGCCAAGAGGACGTGCTTTCGGCCCAGGCCTGGACCAAGGGCGAGGCAGTGCTGGCACGGGTCACGGTCACTCAGGACGCCTGCATCACCGAGACGGACCTGCTGAACGCCTGCCTCAAGACGATCGGGGTGCGGCACACGCCCAAGGCGATCTGGCTCGACCGGCGCGTACGACCAGCGGCTTAAGCCTCTTCCTCTTCGGACTCGAGGTCGTCCTCGTCCGGCTCTTCCGGTTCCATGACGTCCTTTTTGGGCGCCTCTTCCTCGACCCTGCCGCCCGTCAGATCTACCTGCGTGATGCCCTGGAGCTCACGGTTGGGGCAGTTGTTGCAGACGAACTGCACCTTGACGTCCTTGAGCCAGTCGGGGACGGTTGAAATCTCTTTGCCGCAGACGCATTTGACCATTACTTGTCTTCCTCGGCCTCTGCAAAGGCGCGCATTGCCTGGTTGTGTGTGAGGGCGCCGTTCACGACCATCACGATCGCGCCGCCAAAGTAGATCCAGGCGAGCCCGCCTTCACGGACCTGTCCGGGGTCACGGATGACCTTGTCTCCCCCGATGAGCCCGACCAGGGCCAGAATGAAAAGGATGCCTCCAAACCAGAAGAAGGTGTTCTTCCACCAGACAGGTTTCGGGTGTTTCTTTTCCTTGCCCACCAAGGAGGAGGATACCTTGCGGTTCAGGCCTTGATGTCGACGACCCTACCCTTCGGCTCGAGCATCTTGAGCAGTTCGCTCGACTGGTCCTTTTGGGACTCGAGGGCGCGCTTGAGCACTCGGGCCTGATAGTTGAGCCTTGTGGCGTCGCTGGGCTTGTTTACTGCCATCGCCTGCAGTGCGGCCTGTGCTGCTCCGTCGATACGCATCCTGATATTGGTATCGGTAGAAATGCGGGCCGCCTTAGGGCTGTGGCACTTATAGATTTTCGACAGAACATTTGAACCTGGCCACGTCTATAGGTTGAAGCGATGAAGTTCGTGATGGTCACGCGCGACAAGGACATGGCGAAGGAGGCCAAAAAGGGGTTCCATCCTGACGACACCCTCAAGGTCTTCGAAGAGTGGGAGGACGCTTTGGACTCCTGCAAGGGGGCCGACCTCTTGTTCGTCGATCTGGTCGCGACGCTCGACAAACCGCACAAGATCGCGGGCTATGAGAAGTTCGGCGAGGCCCGCATGGCGCACAAACACGCCAACGTCACCCCGCTCGTGCTCATCTCGCCTCCCGACGGCTACGAGCTGGACTTCATGGTTGGCTGGCCGAACTTCGTGTTCGCCAATGTGCGAAAGCCGGTGACTTACAAGATCTTTCGTCGTGCGTCGACGTGGATTTGAGAGAAGGTCCGGCTACTCCTTACTCCTTTGTCTCCTTGCTCTTCGGGTGCGCCTTCTCCACCGCGTCCCTAAGCCGCTCGATGCTGACGTGCGTGTAGACCTGGGTGGTGGCGAGGTTCTCGTGCCCGAGGAGCTGTTGCACGGTCTTGAGGTCCGCTCCACCGTCCAACAAGTGCGTCGCGAACGAGTGCCGCAGCGTGTGGGGGCTGACGTCGTCGGGCAGGCCCGCCGCTCGCGCCCACTTTTTGATCACGTTCTGGACCGTCCTCGTGCTAATCGCCTTGCCCTTCGCGTTGGTAAAGAGCGCGACCCCCTCCGCCCGCTCGTTCTCCATGTACCTCTCCATCGCCTCGCGACACGCCTCTCCGAAGAGCGCGATGCGCTCCTTGTTGCCCTTTCCATGGACCTTGATGCTCCTGTCGCGGAGGTCAAGGTCGGAGGGCTTTGCGCCGGCCAGCTCGGCCGCGCGCAGGCCAGCGCCGTAGGCCAGCTCGAGGATCGCCCTGTCCCGGAGGGGCGTCTTACCGACGTCCTCCTGGTCTAGGATCTGCTCAGCCTGGTGCTGGCTGAGCGCCTTCGGAAGCTGACGCCTGCGGATCGGGGCCTCGAGCATTTCCGTCGGGTCTCCTTCGATCCGTCCGGACAGGCGCAGAAACTTCACGAACGACCTCAGGGTCGCGAGCTTCCGAGCGCGGGTCACGGGGCTCGGGGCGTAAGTCCGCAGATAGCGGCGCAGGGTTTCTGGTGAGAGGTCCGCCTCGCCTTCGAGCATCTTCGAGAGCTGCCCGAGGTCCGAGCCGTAAGAACGCACGGTGGCCCTCGACCGCCCCGCTGCAAGATGGTCCAGGAAAGACTGGATCCAATCGTCGAGCATCGCTAGTCCACCTTTCTGAAGATCAGCGTCGCGTTGTGCCCGCCGAATCCGAACGAGTTGGACATCGCAACCTTGACTTCGCCCTTTCGCGCCGTGTTGGGGACGTAGTCGAGGTCGCACTCCGGGTCTGGGTTCTCGTAGTTGATCGTGGGGTGCATCGCGCCGTCGCGGATCGAGAGCAAGCACACCAGCGCCTCGACCGCTCCCGCCGCGCCGAGCATGTGCCCGACCATCGACTTGGTGCTGCTCATCGGCACCTTGTACGCGTGGTCGCCCAACAGCCTCTTGACCGCGGCGGTCTCGAGCTTGTCGTTCAGTTCGGTCGAGGTGCCGTGCGCGTTGATGTAGCCGATCTCCTGTCCGCCGATGCCGGCCTTCTTCATGGCCATTTGCATCGACCTGAATGCGCCGGAGCCCTGTGGATCGGGGGCGGTGATGTGGTACGCGTCGC
>JANWJY010000048.1 GCA_025451715.1 Fimbriimonadaceae bacterium
CGGACGGGACATCACCCGCCCGAAGGGGCAGACGCAGGGGCCCGGGGAGGAGCCGCCCAAGTTCGGGCCGAGCAAGGAGATGGACTTCGAACTCGAAATGGGGTTCTACGTCGGCGAGGGCAACGACATGGGCAAGCGGATCACGGTCAGCAAGGCCGAGGACCATATCCTGGGGCTCGTGATCGTCAACGACTGGTCTGCGCGCGACATCCAGCGCTGGGAGTACCAGCCGCTGGGGCCGTTCCTGAGCAAGTCGTTCGCGACCTCGGTCTCGCCTTGGATCGTGACCCTGGACGCTCTCGAGCCGTTCCGAATCCCCGGAATTGATCAGGCTCCCGAACCATTGCCGCACCTGAAACAGGGGGGGCTGAAGCACTTCGACGTCCAGCTCGAGGTCTCGATCAAGACTATGAAGATGAAGCGGCCGCAGGTCGTGTGCCGCTCGAACATGGCGAACCTGTACTGGTCGATCGCGCAGCAGCTTGCGCACCAGACCTCGAACGGCACCCCCGCCGAGTTCGGCGACCTCTACGCAAGTGGCACGATCAGCGGCGAAGAGAAGGGCACGTTCGGCTCGATGCTGGAGCTGAGCTGGAAGGGCACAGAGCCTATCGTGCTCACCGATACCAAGGAAAGACGCACGTTCCTCGAAGACGGGGACACTGTCACCCTGCGCGCTTGGGCCCAAGGCAACGGCTTCCGCGTGGGATTTGGCGAGGTCAGCGGAACCATCGCACCGGCGAGGACGTGATGCTCGCCCGGCTACAAGACTCTGTCGTGATCGTCGTGGACATGCAACCTTCGTTCCTCGACGGCTGCTGGCGCAGCCGCGAGGTGCTGGAGCGGACGAAGTTCCTGGTCGAGTGCGCCAACCTGCTCGGCGTTCCCGTATTGGCAACAGAGCAGTACAGGGAGCGGATGGGCGGGACCGAGCCCGGTCTCGCGAAGCTCATCGGGCAGGACGCGCTGAACAAGCTGACCTTCTCCTGTTGTGGCACCTCGCCGTTCAACGCAGCACTCCAATCCCTCAAAAAGAACCAGGCAGTCATCGTGGGGATCGAGACCCACATCTGCGTCAGCCAGACGGCCCACCATCTGGTCAGTCAGGCTCAAAACGAGGTCATCGTGTGCGTCGACGCGGTCACGGCCCGCAGCGAGGACCGCCACAAGATCGGCATGGAGCGCATCCGGGGAATCGGCGTCACCCCGGCACACACCGAGAGCGTGGTGTACGAATGGCTCGGATCAGCGAGCCACCCGCAGTTCAAGGACGCCTTGAAACTGGTCAAGAACTGCACAGGCTGAAACGGGACCCAGCGACCGTGACGCTAGCCCGGTGGTATCATTCGACTCCGCCGGTTCTGAACCGGCACAACCAGACCACGGGACAGGCGCACACGCCAGGCCAAGGCCGCAGCGAACCAGCCCGGGAACGGTGGGGACACATATGGCCAAAGAGTGCTTAAAGTACAAGCAAAAGCAGAAGCCCAAGTTCGCCGTCCGCGCTTACACGCGCTGTAGCCTATGCGGACGTTCGCGAGGGTACATCCGTTATTTCGGCATCTGCCGCATCTGTTTCCGCGAGAGCGCGCACAAGGGACTGTTGCCCGGCGTCGTAAAGTCGAGTTGGTAGGGGGCAAGAAGCAGACATGCACAGCGACCCCATCGCCGACCTTCTCACGCGCATCCGCAATGGGCTCATGTCCCACGCGATGCACGTCGACGTGCCGATGAGCCAGATCAAGCTGGACATCGTGAAGATCCTCGAGGCCGAGGGCTACACCACCTCGCACGAGGTCCTCTCCGAGACCAAGTTCCCGATCCTGCGGATCCATCTCAAATACGACTCACGGCACAAGCCGATCATCCGCACGATCCGACGCGTGAGCAAGCCCGGCCTTCGCGTGTACCGCAAGAAGGGCGACCTCAAACCCGTGCGAAGTGGGCTCGCGACACAGATCCTCACGACCAGCGGAGGGGTCATGACCGACCGAGAGGCGCGCCGAAAGAGCATCGGCGGCGAGGTCCTCTGCGAGGTCTGGTAGGAGCAAGACAATGTCAAGAATTGGACTCAAACCCATCCCGGTCCCCGCGAACGTCACCATCTCGATCGATGGCACGACGGTCACGGTCAAGGGCCCCAAAGGCGAGCTCTCGGAGAAGATCGCCCGCGAGATCAAGTTCGAGCAGGCGGAAGGGAAGATCAACCTCAGCCGCCCGAACAACGCTCGCCGCAACCGCGCCCAACACGGCCTTGTGCGGACGCTGATCGCCAACATGGTCGTCGGCGTCACCGAGGGCCACAAGAAGACCCTCGAGATCCGGGGCGTCGGCTATCGCGCCACTGTGCAGGGCAACGCGCTCGTGCTCAACGTTGGCTACTCGCATGAGGTACGGATGGAGGCGCCGAAGGGCATCAAGTTCGAGCTGAGCCCGGAAGTGCGCGGCCAGAACACTGAGATCAACGTGAGCGGGATAGACAAGGCCCTCGTCGGCCAAGTCGCCGCAGACGTCCGCAAGGTCCGCAAGCCCGACGTGTACAAGGGCAAGGGCCTGCGCTACAAGGGCGAATTCGTCAAGCTCCGCCCCGGCAAGAGGGCCGCTGGCGCTTAGGAGACAAGAACATGGCAGCAAAGTCACGAAGCGACATGCGGGAGGTCCGCCACAAGCGGAACAGGAAGCACCTCACGGGCACACCCGAGAGGCCGCGCCTCTCCGTCTACAGGAGTACAAAGCACATCTCGGCACAGCTCATCGACGACACCGAGGGCAAGACCCTCGCCGCCGCGAGCAGCCAGGAAAAGGACCTCAAGGCGCAGGACACACTCGCCGGCGCGAAGGTCGTGGGCCAAGCACTTGCCAAGCGCGCAAAGGAGAAGGGCATCGAGAAGGTCGTGTTCGACCGCGGCGGGTTCCGATACCACGGAGTCATCGCGAGCCTTGCAGAGGGCGCTCGTGAAGGAGGGTTGGATTTCTAAGCCATGGCACGCGGACCAAGACTAGTCGGACGGCGCCAATCGATGAGGCGGGATCAAGAGGGCCCGCAGCTCGACGTGCGCATCATCGCCTCCAGCAAGGTGTTCAAGACTAACAAGGGTGGCAAGACCGCCTCGTGGTCGATCCTTGTCGTGGTCGGTGACAACAAGGGCATGGTCGGAATCGGCCACGGCAAGGCGCGCGGCATCCCCGACGCGATCAGCAAGGCCGAGGAGGTCGCCCGCAAGAGCATGTTCCGCGTCGAGCTGATCGGGACAACGATTCCGCACGAGATCCGCTCGACCGCCGGCGCAGCTACGGTCGTACTCAAGCCCGCTTCGCCCGGTACGGGCGTCAAGGCCGGTAGCGCGCTGCGGCACTGCCTCGAGGCGGCAGGAGTGCACGACGTGCTCGCCAAGTGCCTTGGCAGTCGCAACCCGACCAACATCGCGCACGCGACCGTCAAGGCGTTCCGCACGCTCCGCTCGCCCGAGCAGATCGCGGCGCGGCGCGGCGCAGACGTCAACTCGCTCGTGCCTTGGCTGAAGAAGGCACGAAAGGAGGAGGCGGACAATGCTTAAGATCACTCTTATCAGGAGCGTCATCGGCGCAAAGCCGGTCAACCGCAAGACTGTGAGCGCGCTCGGCCTGAGAAAGACCGGTCGCACGATCTATCGCGAGGACGTCCCCTCGATCCGCGGCATGATCCACAACGTCCGTCACCTGGTCAAGGTCGAGACGGTCGACTCTGCGCCGGCCAAGGTCGCCAAACCGAAGAAGGTCAAGGCTGCCACGCCGGCCCCCAAGGTCGAGAAGGTCGCTGTGCCCGCCGCCAAAAAGCCGAAAGAGGCCAAGAAGCCGAAAGTGGCGAAACAGCCAAAGCAGGCGAAGCAGCCCGCGGCGAAAAAGGAAGCGAGCAAGCCTGCCGCCAAGAAGCCTGCGCCGAAAGCGCCAGCTCGCAAGGCCGACACGCAGCGAAAGTCGTTCGGCGAGGTCGGCAAGAAAAAGAAATAAGGAGTCCTAACACATGGCACTGCACGAACTACGATCTCCAAAGGGCAGCACGAAGCGCAAGAAGCGCCTCGCGCGCGGCATCGGTAGCGGCAAGGGCAAGACCGCAGGCCGAGGCACGAAGGGCCAGAAGGCCAGGCGCCAGGTCAACCCCGACTTTGAGGGCGGCCAGACGCCGATCCACCGCAGGCTCCCGGTCAAGAAGGGATTCCGGAACATCAACCACCGCGAGTATGCGATCGTCAACCTCGACGACCTAGAAAAGCACTTCGACGCGGGCAGCGAAGTGACACCCGAGACGCTCATCGAGAAGGGTGTCATTGGTCGGCTGAAGGACGGCGTGAAGGTCCTCGCGTTCGGCGAGCTGAAGAAGAAGCTCAAGGTCAAGGCGCACCGGTTTAGCAAGGCAGCCGCGGAGAAGATTACAGCCGCGGGCGGAGAGGTCACGACGCTTTGAGCCTCGGTGGCGGCGGGGGCGGCCTAAGCGACAAAGGCCTTAAGCTCAGCTTGGCGGACACGCTCCGCCTGGCATGGGCCGACCCTGAGCTTCGCGGCCGCCTCATGTTCGTCCTGATGATCTTCGGCGTGTACGCGCTCGGGATCCAAGTTCAGATTCCTATCCCCGGCTTCGACATGGACAGGCTTGACGAGCTCGTCAAGAACAACCCGTTCTTCATGCTAGTGACGACGCTTGGCGGAGGCGCGATCAAGCGCCTCTCGATCTTTGCGCTGGGCCTCGGCCCCTACATCAGCGCCTCGATCATCATGCAGGTCCTCACGATGACGACCCCGGCTTGGAAGAAGGAGCTGCAGGAAGGCGGCGAGTACGCGAGGCGGCAGCAGAACAAGCGCACGCGTATCCTCACGATCGTTCTCTGCATCGCACAGGCACTGGCTCTGCTCCAGTACATGGGCCCGGCCGTCACGGGACAGCTCGGCGTCTACGACAAGATCGGAGTCACCATTTTTTGGACCTGCGGTGCGATGTTCCTCCTGTGGCTAGGCGAGCAGGTCAGCGAGCGCGGGATCGGCAACGGCGTGTCGCTGCTCATTTTCGCCGGGATCGTGATCTCGCTCCCAGGCGTCGCCACGCTCGTCTTCAACTCGATCGGCACGACCGCGTCGTGGGTCTCGGTCGCGCTCGTCGTCGCCGTGTTCTTGGCCACGACCTGGTTCATCGTTCTGTTCACGATCGCGCAGCGGCGGATACCGATCCAGCACATGAGGCGCAACTTCGGCACACAGGCCGTCGGCGGCAAGACCAGCTATCTGCCAATCTCGGTCAACATGGCCGGCGTCATTCCGGTCATCTTCGCGATCGCCCTGGTCTATATGCCTTCGCAGCTTCAGGTCATGTTCCCGCCGAACAGCAGCACCTATGCCACCCTCGGCAGGGTCGCCGAGTACTTCATGCCGAACTTCCTGAGCTGGACCGGCTACATCGGCGCACTCGTGTACATGGGCCTCATCTTCATCTTCACCTACTTCTGGAACGCGATGATGTACAACGTCGAGGACATCGCGAACAACCTGAAGAAGGCGGGCTCCTACATCCCCGGAATTCGACCCGGAAAGCAGACGAAGGAGTTCTTGGATCGCGTCGTGTCGAACGTCACGTTCGTCGGCGCGCTCTTCCTCTCGGTCGTCGCCTTGACGCAGTACGTCTTTCCGGTGATCATCCGCATCCAAAACCTGGGGCTGATCGGTGGTACCTCGCTCTTGATCATGGTCAGCGTCGCCCTTGAGACGATGCGCCAGATCGAGGCCAGTATCCTCATCCGGCAGTACGAGGGTTAGCGTGCCTGTCAACCTCGTGCTCGTGGGCCCTCCGGGTGTGGGAAAAGGCACCCAGGCGATCATGCTCAACCACCGCCTCGGGCTCGTCCACCTCGCGTCCGGCGACGTGTTCCGCCACGAGATAGCCTCAGGCACCGACCTTGGCCACATCGCGAAGAAGTTCATCGACAAAGGCATGCTCGTGCCGGACGAGGTCACGATCGACATGATGGAGGCGCGGTTCACTTCAATAGAGGCCCGGACCTCTGGGTTTGTGCTGGACGGATTCCCGCGCACGGTCGCGCAGGCAACGGCCC
>JANWJY010000049.1 GCA_025451715.1 Fimbriimonadaceae bacterium
AACAGGTGGATGCCACACTGGCAAACGACCTTGTGACGACCAACGCGTACGACCCGTCCAACAACATCGTATCAGTCACAAACCCGCGCGGCAAGCTCACGACCCACGTGTACGACACGCGTGACAACCGCAGGACCACGACCTATCCAGACCCCAAGACGAGACAGTGGACCTATGACGGAGATGGGCGGATCGCGACGGGCACCGACGGCAAGTTGCAAGTTACGGCTTTCCTCTACAACGACGCCGGGCAGCTCACCAACGAACAGCGGAAGAACGGTGTGACAGTCGTTTACCAAACGGTCTACACTTACAACCCTGACGGCAACCGGGCCACGATGCTCGACGCCAGCACCGCGACTGCGACCACCTACGCCTACGACACAGCCTCGCGGGTGGCTTCTACCTTCCAGCCGATCCCAAACAAGACTGTCGCCCACACCTATGACGCGAGTAGCCGGAAGTCAACGATGTCGGTCTTCCCCGGCAACACGACGGTCGGCACTCCGCTCATGAAGTGGACTTACCTGTACAACTCGGGACTTCGGGTCCAAACGCTGAAGGAGAAGTTGGGGAGCGGCACTGAGGTCAACCTTGCGACGTTTACATACTTCGATGCGGGACTTCTCGATCTTCGGTCGAACTTCAGTGGCACGTCCGCGACGCACGCTTACGACGACCGAGGTCGCCTCGGGTCGATCACGCATAAGACGGGAACGACGGTCCTTCAGACGTTAGGGTACGTCTACGACCTTGGCGGCGCGATCACGACGTACACGCACCAAACCCTCGAGGGTGCGTCCAACAACACCGCCACGACGGCCTACACGCACGACCGGTCGTACCGCCTCTTGACCGAGGGTCGCACCGGATCGATCCACACGGGACAGAACTTCACGGTCGCGTACAACTACGACAAGAACGGAAACCGCACGAGCACAGTCCGCAACAGCGTGTCCTCCACCTACACAGTGGACGACAACGACAAGCTGCTCTCGGGCGACGGCTTCACTTTCAGCGCGTACGACAACAACGGAAGTCCCACGACCGTCGTCAGCGGCGGTGTGACGTACACGTTCGCCTACACGCGCGACAACGAGGTGGCGTCCACGGCCTACTCGACCGGTGGCACGGACACGTTCCTGTACGACGGCGACGGGCGGCGGATCCGGCGAGTCACAGGCCGTGTGACCACGAACTTCGTGTACGACGGCGACACGATGATCGCCGAGTACCCCGGTGTACTGGCGACCTACCACGTTCCCGGCATCAGCTACACCGAAGGCACCGGCACGCGGTACTACTACCGCGAGAACGGCCTTGGATCGACTATTGGCGTGCTGAATTCTTCAGGCGTGCTCGCCAGTCGCTCGGAGTACGATGCGTTCGGACAAGAGTTTGTCATCCAGGCTGGCGCGAAGAGCAACCTTCGCTTCGCTGGCAAGCACGGCTACTACAAGGACGACTCGAGCGGGCTGACGCTGCTCGGCGCGCGGTACTACTCGGCCCTGCTCGGCCGGTTCTTGACGCAGGATCCGATTGGGCACGGCGGGGGACTGAACCTGTACTCTTACTGCGGCAACTCGCCTCTGTGGAACGTGGATCCCGACGGGACGCAACAGGGATATTGGCAGCAGGTCGGAGGCGTGTTCAAGGGTTATGGAAATGTTCTAGTCGGGATCGTACGTTCACCTTATGACCTGTACGTGCTCCAATACAACGCGTGGAAGAGCGGCAATCCATGGAAATACGGCTTGGAGACCGGCAAATCGATGGTCACCGAGTTCTGGTCAGGACTCAAAGGCGAGCGTGGAGCAGAGGGGTTTGGGGAATCATTTGGCACGGGCTTGACCTTCCTTGCCCCGGTAGGGAAGAGAATCCCGCTGAGCTTTACGAAAGCAGGACGTGCGGGCCTGACTGCGACTAAAGCAATTCGGGGAACGCCCACAGGGAATATCGGTGCAGGAACTTGGGATCAAGCTATGGCGGCGGGCCGGGCATTTGTTGGCAAAGGGTTCACCGCTTCGAAAGACGGTACAGTCTGGTTGAGTGCCGACGGATTGAGGCGGTTCCGCCCGCCTACGCTCAAAACACAAGGTCTGGCCGCAGGCAGAGTTCAGGCCAATCTTGAGATAAGGCCGAATTTGAATTCGAAGTTCCGAAACGAACATATGGAGATACCTCAAAGGAAATGACTGAAGACTACGAGATAACACTGCACAGTGCAGACGTCTATGACCTGGAATCATGGGATCCCAATTGCCTCGAACCGTGGGAGGTCAACTTTACCGTGATTGTCCATGGCGAGTCCTTCCAAATGCAGATGAAGTCTGTCGGTATGATCAATGCTTGCATCAATGTCGAGCAGGCCTGTATCCCGGGACGTGCAATTATCGTTAGCAAGTACACTTATGATGGCGTTGTCCAAGCGGTGAAGCGGGTGTTTGCACTGTGCTATGACAAGGACTGGGACAAAATGCGCCGAAACCTAAACTGGTACATGCAATCGGAATACGAAGTCGTGAGTCCTGACCTGTCGCTGCCAGGAAGATAGCGAGCCGGACAAAGTTCATGACGATGCCTACCGACGTGGGTCGACAAGCTAATGATCGAAAGCGGCAGTCGTGACGAGGCAGAGTTGCTCGCTAAGATGATCGGTGAGTGGCGGCAGTTCGTAGATTCCGTGGCCACCGGCTATCGCTTCTGCATCTACGACTACACCAATGATCTGAGCGCAAGGGATATCATTGACGAGCTACTTGAGAAGAAGGTTGCCGTGCGCCCGGAGCAACTCGATATTCTCGCTGCTGCCGACGAGTACTTCAAACAATCGACGGACGAGTCACCCCTGCTCCTCGTTTTCGCACCGACGGAGAAGATGTGGTGGTACGGTCGGATACCCAAGATGCTGTACGATCCATTGTTGACGGACTTGCGGGAACTTTAAGTTGCTCGTGCCGGGGTGACCTGCGGATCACCCCGGTCCGTCAGGACTAAACCGAACACCTAAAGCAGGCTGCACAGATCGGCGACAGAGGGCACTCCTTCCACCGCGTGCTCAGTAACTCCAGTCAGGACAAGCCGCACGTCACAACCCGCATTCAGGCCGCACTGGATGTCCGTCTCATACCGGTCCCCGACCACCAAAGTCTCCGCAGGGCCAACGCCCGTATCGGCAAAGATCCAATCCAGCAGCCCCGTTTGAGGCTTCCCAAGTTCGGTCACCGAGACGCCGGAAGCCATCTCGACCGCCGCGACAATGGATCCCGCCCCCGGCTGCTCCCGCCCGCCCTCGATCGGGTACGTCGCGTCGCGGTTGGTCACCACCAGCTCCGCCCCACCGCGCACAAACGCCGAAGCGCGGTCCAAAATCTGATACGTAAAGGTCCGGCACACCCCGACCACCACGCAGTCCGCCTCGTCGACCGCGTTCAACGGCACACCCGCGTCCTGCAGCGTCTCCTTGAACTCCAGCTCGCCCACCACGTAGACCGACTTGTAACCCTTCGAAAGGCACACGCGGGCGGCGAGAGGACCGGTGCCGTACACCCAAGAAGGCTCGCAAGGCACGCCCATCTCCACGAGCTTTTCTGCGACGACCTTCGGCCGCGCGGCGGAGTTGTTCGTAAAGTAACGCACGAGCGAACCGCGGTCGACCAACTGGTTTATGACCTCCGCCGCGAAAGGGATCACCTCCGAACCGCGGTACACGGTCCCGTCCAAGTCGAGCACGTAAAGTCGGTATGCAGTCTTTTCCATTTGAACCCAAGACCCTAAACTCCAAAACCCCAATCCCCGGATCGCGCCGCTGAGAGTTCCCTCTCCCTTGGGAGAGGGCTAGGGAGAGGGTGTGATCAACAAGAGTCCTTTCGTTGTGATCCCTAGACCCTTAACCCTTAACCCTAAACCCTAATCCCTAATCCCGACACCCGTTACCCGACCCCGCCCCCCTCACGCTTCTCGCTCGACCACAAACTGCGCCACCGTCTCCAGCAAAGTCCGGTCGTCAGACTCCGGCAGCAAAGAAAGCGACTTCACAGCGCACGCGACGAGCTGCTCCGCCCGGTCCGAAGCCGCGTCGAAAGCGCCGCGCTCGACCATCCACGCGACCAGCGTCCCGACCTCCGCATCGGTCACACCGTTCCCAAACCGAGACGCCGCGAAGCTCGCCTCGTCCTCGTCGAGGGTCTTCAAGAGATAGATCAAAGGCAGCGTCGCCTGGCCCTCGCGGAAGTCGGTCGCCAGCGGCTTGCCGGTCTTGGACTTGTCGCCGCGGAAGTCGAGCAGGTCGTCCACGACTTGGAACGCGAGCCCCAGGTTGTGGCCGTACTCGCCGAGCGCGTCCTCCGTCTCTTGCGGGGCGCTCGCCATCCGCGCCCCGACGCGGCAGCACACCTCGATGAACGCTGCCGTCTTCATGCGCAGCACCCGCATATGCTCGTCCTCCGTCAGGCGAATGTCGCCGCGGCACTCGATCTCGCGGACCTCGCCCTCCGCCATCTCGACCACCGCCGCACTGACCAATTGGATGATGCCGATGTCGCTGTGCCGCGCGAGCAGCCCCATCGCCCGCGCGAGCAGCACGTCCCCGCTCAGCACCGCCGCTGTGTTGCCGTACACGGCTCCCGCCGTCGGCCGTCCGCGCCGCGTGTCCGCGCCGTCGATCACGTCGTCGTGAACGAGCGTTGCCATGTGAATCATCTCGAGCGCCGCGCCGACGTGCACGGCCCGCTCGATCTCGAACGGCAGCCCTGTCGCCCGCGCCGCGATCAGGGCCAGCGCCGGCCTCAGCCGCTTTCCGCCGCCGAGGAGCGTCTGCTCGCCGCACCCTTGTACCGCCGCGACCTCGGAACCGACCTCGGCGCGCAGCACCCCCTCCGCCGCCGCGATCGCCGCGCTCACTTCGAGCAGCGACGAGGCGGGCACGCGGCTCTGCACGGACTCGAAGAACGACACGGCGCTCACGCCTTCACCCCCCAGTGCATGCACACGTTGCCGCAGAAAACGTCGCGCCACCTGACCTCGCCGAACCCCGCCGCTTCCATCGCCTGCTTCATCTGCTCGCGGCTCAGGAACTGCAGCGTGCTCTTGGGCAGATACGTGTACGCCTGCGACTTGCCAAAGACCCTCCCGATAACAGGCGCAACCTTGTGAAAAATGAACTCGCTAGCCCGGCCGACGAACCTCGACCTGGGACGCGCCATGTCGATCGTCACAAACCGCCCACCCGGCTTCAAAACTCTGTTGGCCTCCCGCAGCGCCGCCCCAATGTCCGGCACGTTCCGCAGCCCCCACCCGACCGTCACCGCGTCGACCCGCCCGCTCGCGACCGGCAGCCTGCACGCATCGCCCAGACTCAACTCCGCCTCCGGCATCTTTTCCCTTGCCTTCGCCAGCATCGGAGCACAAAAATCGACCCCAACGACCGCCGCCCCAGCTTCCCGCAACGGCTTCAAAAAGTCCCCCGTCCCCGAACAAACGTCCAACGCCCTCTCCCCCCGCCGCAACCCCAGACCCTCGACCGCCATCCTCCGCCATCGATGATGGAGCCGGAAGCACATCAGGCTGTTGACCAAGTCGTACGACGGCGCGACGTCCGCGAACATCTCGCGGACCATTTCCCGCTTCTCCTCACCCTCCGCCATCCAGGGCCTATTCTCAGGAGTCTTTTCAGCCGTCTTCTCAGCCGTCTTTTCAGCCGTCGTTCCCACTCTCCCTCCACTCTACCACCAACTTTCAGTCCAGAATGAAAGTTCGTGGGGAGGATGGCTGGAGTGGGCTAGGGTGAGACAAGGGGGGAAAAGGGAGGGAGTGTGCAACGGTTTTTTGTGGATGAGGATAGGTACAAACAGGGGGTTCGATGCTTACGGTTTACATCGTGTGTGCGGTGCTGGGGGGCGGGCTGATGGTTTTGTCGGCCTTGGGGGGTGTTTTTCACGGAGATGTGAGCACGGACCACGACGTCAGTTTCGACGCAGACCACCAGATCGACTTCCAGCACGATCTGGCTTCGACGGACGCGGACCATTCGATCGATCTGCACCACGACCTGGACGTGGGGTTTGGGCCGAGCGACTTTTGGCTCGCGATGATGAGCGTGAGGTTCCTGATCTACTTCGCGGGGATCTTTGGACTGATGGGCACGGCGCTGACGCTCTTCACTGGCATGTCGAGCGGGATGGTGCTTTTCGTCAGCATTCTTTTCGGAACGGTGATCGGGTACGGCGGCTCGCTGTTGTTCCGGTACCTGCGGGCGGAAGGCGAGACGAGCGGAGTGACGAGCAACGATTACGTAGGAGCGCTCGGGCGCACGCTGGTCGCGATCAAGGCGGCGCAACCCGGCAAGGTGCGCGTGAGTATCAAGGGCGACACGATCGATATGATCGCCTTGAGCGAGGGGGAGAAGGAGATCGCTATGGGGGAGGAAATCGTCGTGGTCGGACTCGAGGGGAACCTGGTCCGCGTCGCTCCGAAAGGAGACTACTTGGACTGATCAGAAATGGAAAGAATCTTAGATCAAATCTCTGGCTGGGGTCCCGTCGTTCTCGGCGTGGGCATCCTCGGCATCATCGTCATGATCTGGGTCATCTCGTGGCGGAAGATCTGCCGCCCGAACGAGGCGCTGGTCATCACGGGAAAGAAGCAGCGGCTTCCGGACGGGCGGTACCTGCGCTCGACACCGATCACATCGGGCGGCGCGTGGGCCATACCGGTGCTGCGCAAGGTGGACCGGCTCTCTCTTACGCTGATGGAGGTCCCGATCACGGTGCACAACGCG
>JANWJY010000050.1 GCA_025451715.1 Fimbriimonadaceae bacterium
ATCGCCCCAGACGTGGGTGTTCCGTCGCATCTTCCAGGAGTCGGTGATCGCCGGACGAATCATGGAGACTTTCGGAGAGGTCGACCCGGCACGCATCGGGGCGATGGGGATGAGCCAGGGCGGCGGGCTCGCGATCTGGCTCGGCGCGTTCTACTCTTTGGTCAAGTGCGTGGCGGCCGACATGCCGTTTAGTGCAGCGCGGCCACTGGTGTTCGCGCGCGACATCCACCGGTATCCGCTGCGCGAGGCGTTCGACTGGTGGGGAACAGACAAGTCAAAGCGCGAAGCCGCGATGCGCACGATGTCCTACTTCGACACTGTGAACGTCGCGACGCGCTGCAAGGTGCCGACGCTCGTCACGTTTGGATTCAAAGACCCTGCAGTCAAGGAGTACGAAGTGCGCTCGGTCTATGAGGCGCTGCCGGGCATCAAGGACATCGACGCGATCGACGGATGGCACGATTGGCACGAGTCGATGGTGGAACGGAACAGGGATTGGCTTTCAGCGCACTTTTGAGGCGCTGACAGCATCTCGGATGCGGGCCGCCTGCTCCAACAGCTCTTCCGCCTTCTCTAGTGGCCACTGCGTCGCAGAATCGCTCAGCGCGTGAGCCGGATCGGGATGGACCTCCAGGAACAGCGCGTCGATCCCGACCGCCACAGCAGCGCGCACCATGGCGGGGATCGACTCGCGCACGCCGCCGGTCGCAGTTCCCGCGGCGCCTGGCCGCTGCGCGCTGTGCGTCGCATCGAAGCACACGGGAACTCCGAAAGACCGCATGACCTCCAGCCCCGGCATGTCGACGATCAGCGCGTTATAGCCGAACGTCGTTCCGCGCTCCGTCAGCATCGTGCCCTTCGCGCCGAACGACGCGAGCTTCTCGACGATGTTCTTTGCGTCGTGCGGAGAGAGGAACTGCCCCTTCTTCACGTTCACCGCGCGGCCGGTCTTCGCGGCCGCTTCGAGGATGTCGCTCTGGCGACACAGGAACGCGGGAACCTGTAGCAAGTCCACGCTCTCTGCGACGACCGAAGCCTGATCGGGCAAATGGATGTCTGTCGTGGTCGGTAGCCCGAACTCCTTCTTGACGGCAGTGAGGATCGCGAGCCCCGGCTCCATTCCTGCGCCGCGATCGGTAGTCACTGAAGACCGGTTCGCCTTGTCGAATGACGCCTTGAACACGTAGGGAAAGCCAAGTTTCTCGCAAATCGGTTTCATGTGTTCTGCGACGCGCAGGCAAAGCTCGCGCGACTCTGCAAGGCACGGACCCGCGATCACGGTCAACGATCCATCGCCGACATCAGAAGTTCCGAGTCGAAAAGTCTTCACAGCGACGCTCCAGACTTTCGCAGGTATCCGCGCAGCTCTTCGACCGACTTGATGTCCTTCACCGCAAACTCGTCTTTGCCCCCAGGCTTCATGAACACGATGTGCGGCAGGCCGAGGATGTTAAACCGCGTCTTTGTCTCGTCAATGTACGCTTGGTCTACTCCAGTCGACCAGTCGATCGACATGATGAACACGTTCTTGAGTGCCGCGACGCCTTCGGGCGTCTGGAACACGCCGTGCTCGATCTCTCGGCACTGCACGCACCAGTCCGCCTTGCCGTCGATCATGATCGGCTTTCCGCTCGCGACCGCCTGTTCGAACGTTTGCTCGTTGTAGGGCACCCAGTTGAGCGCAGTCGGCGCCGCGTTCATTGCTGCGTAGGTCATTCCTGCAAAGATACCGATACCGGCAGCTGCGGCCCCCTTGATGGAAGTTACGGCCTTCGAAGGCTCCGACTTGTCGAAGAAAAGCAGGTACAAGATAAAGCCGCCGAAGATGACGAGCCAGGCGATGTTCGTACTGTCTTCGCCGGTCCTTAATCCGACGCCCTTGAATATGTAGTCGAATGCGAAGAACAGCACGACGAGACCGAGGACGGCCTTCGTAGTCTTAAGCCATCCGCCAGACTTGGGAAGCCCCTTTGCACCGCTCGACACCGTGGCGAGAACCATGAAGGGAAGGCCCATGCCGAGCCCGATCAGCCCGAACATCCCGAGCCCGGTCGGGATGGAACCTATGTCGGCCACCTTGACCGCGACCGCGCCGACGAGCGCGCCTGCGCAAGGAGCTGCGGCGAAGCCCATGAGAAGGCCCATGATCAGCGCACCGACCGGTCCGCTGCGTCCCTTGAGGTTGCGCTGGATGAAGCTTGGAAGGCGGATTTCGTACACGTCGAACATCGAGAGCGCCAACACGATGAGCAATAGACCAAGGCCGACGACGAACCAAGGCTTGGTAAAGAGCGCCCCGACCGCGCTCTTCGATGCCGCGGCTATGCCACCGACCACACCGTAGGTGATTGCGATCCCCATTGCGTAGAAAAAACCGAGCGAGAAGCGCCCCGCGACGGACTTGCTGCCCTGATTGGAGAAGAATGTGACCGTAACCGGGATCATCGGGAAAACGCACGGTGTAAGGCAAAGCGCAAGCCCTGCGAGCAGAGCCGCCGGGACGATCAGCCCCCAGTTGCCCTCCTCGAGCGCGTTGTTGAGGAACCCGAGCAGTCCATCATCAGAACCTGTCGAAGGTTGAGAGGGTGTCACGTCCTTTACTGGCGTCGGCACAGAACCATTCGGAATCTCCACGTCAGGCGCGACGAACTCGGCTATAAACGAGAAGGTCTCTCGCTGCGGCGCATACACTTGCTTGCTGTCCGATTGTGTGTACTCGATAGTCAGCTTAATCTCCTTCTCACCGGGCGTGTCAGGAGCCTTGAACACCATTGGGATCTCCGTTATGCCGGAGAATGTCCGACCTTTCTGGCCACCGATCGTTGCCGCACGACCTGTGGGCGCTTCAACTGACAAGGCTTCGGAGACAGTGACAGGACCAGTGACACCCTCGCGGTTGAACAGCACGAGGCCGTCACCTGCGGAGATCCGGAGCACGACGGTGTAATTCTCGCCGACCTTGATCGGGGCCGTTGGAGCGCCTGCCGTAAACCTTGCAAACCGAGGAGCTTTGTTGCTTGCCCCGTTCGGGTCTTTCGGGCCACCATCGACAGGCTTCGCGACTTCAATCGTCACCTCCGCCGAGATCGGGATCGTAGTCGGCATGTAGCACACCTGCGCGTCGCACTGCTGATAGAAGAACCCGAGGTTGAGCTTCACCTTCCCGTTGCCTGAAGGTGCGGCGATCACGATTGGAAACGACACCGTCCCTGAGTACACCGCGGCCTCTTCGCCACCAGCCATCTCCATGTGCCCCTTGGGGTACGCGACCGACTTGACCACCGTTCCCTCGCCCGGCGTCACCTTCACTGCCAACATGTAGTCCTTCGACGGCGGGTTTTGATACCCGTGGAATCCCGGTGCGAACGTCGCTGTCACCGTGCCCTTGATCTCTTCTCCAGCCTTGTACGTCGCTCTTTCGGCTCTAAAAGAGACCGACGGCGCGATGTCCTGTCCTAACACGGACAAGGGAAGCAAGAGAGCAGCGAGCAAGGGAAGGAAGCGTCTCATTTCAAGGGGGTGGAGGGCGTAGTCTACTATGGGGAAACCCCGGCGCAGGGCTCGTTGGTTCCGGCAAGGCAGTTGAACCTGGGCCGACTGGCTGTACAATTGAAGTTGAACTTGAACGCCCCCACAGGCTCCCAATTGATCGAACCGGCCCCGAGCCGGACCCTGCTCGGCGTGCCCGTCAGCGTCATGGGCATGGACCGGACGGTCGAGTTTCTGCGAGGACTGATCGAATCCGGCCGCCCGAACCAGGTCGTCACGGCGGACTCTTACGGGCTCGTCCTGGCGAGGGAGGACAGCGAGCTTGCCGCGATCTACAGGAACGCGTCGCTCGTCACCGCCGACAGCTCCGGCGTCGTGTGGGGCCTATCGAGGTCGGGATCAAAGGTCGAGCGCGTCAGCGGCGTCGACCTGGTCGACCGGCTGTGCGCACTGAGCGCGGAGTACGGGTACCGGATCTTCCTGCTGGGCTCCGCTCCCGGCATCGCAGAGCAAGCCGCGGAGAAGCTAAAGCTCCGCTATCCCGGCTGCAACATCGTCGGCACGCGCAACGGGTTCTTCCCGCTCCAAGACTCGGACGTCGTCGCGCAGGAGGTCGCCCCGCACAGACCGGACATCCTCCTCGTCGCGATGGGCATCCCGAGGCAGGAGAAGTTCATCGCGAAGAACCTTCAAACGATAGGGGCGAAGGTCGCGATGGGGGTCGGCGGTTCGCTCGATGTGTACAGCGGGCGCGTGAAACGCGCCCCGGTCGTCGTACAAAAACTAAGGCTGGAGTGGCTTTGGCGGTTGATTCTGAACCCTAAGAAGTTCGAGAAGGTCGCCAGGCTCCCTCGGTTCGTGTGGCTGGTGCTGCGAGGTGCAAAATGAAGATCTACACTAAGAAAGGCGACGCAGGTGAGACCGGTCTCATCGGTGGCGAGAGGGCTTCGAAGCACGACGTCGTGTTCGCTGCGCTCGGAGACGTCGACGAACTAAACGCAGCGATCGGTGTCGCGCTGGTCCACGCCAAGGACGCCGAGGGTGAAGCGATCCTCAAGCGGCTCCAGGTCGTCCTATTCGGCCTAGGCGCAGAGCTCGCTTCGCCGGACGAGAGGTGGCAGGCAAAGGAGCTGGAGCAGTTGACCGGCGACATGGAAGAGTGGATCGACCGCCACTCCACCTTGATGCCAGAGCTCAAGAACTTTATCCTTCCCGGCGGTACACTGTTAGGTGCCAGCCTGCACCACGCCCGCGCGGTCTGCCGCCGGGCCGAGCGCTCGATCGTGGAACTCTCGAAAGAGAGACCGGTCCGTGGCGAAGTGCTGGCGGCGGTAAACAGGTCCTCCGACTGGCTGTTCTGTGCAGCGCGGTTCTCGAACCACGAGGCTGGGATCAAGGATACGACCTGGTCGGGAGATAAATGACGATGATTGGAGCACTTAGCCTTTGTGTGGTCATGCAGGCCCAGACGGCGCAGGCCTCAACGCTTGAAAGGGACCCAGGCAAGATCGTGAGCAAAGTGCTCGCGAAGTATGCGCGCGCCACGTCACTCACCGGCACAATC
>JANWJY010000051.1 GCA_025451715.1 Fimbriimonadaceae bacterium
AGAGTGGCTCCCAGGGCAATCCGTGGAGATTGCTGAGGAGTGATAAATGCAGTTCTATAACTTGAAGACTCGATCTCATGTGGACGTGCCGGAGAACATGGTTAAGAAAACCAAGATGATCCGAAAGACAAAGAACGGCCAGCAGGTTCGCTATGCGCTCAAGGCCGAGTACCAGGGAGCTTCCCTTTTCAAGTTCGTCAACGAGGCGACGTTCAAAGCGACGAACGTTCCCGAAGTTTGAGGATGTGAGGAATCGTTTGGAGGAGCCCAGCCGTTCCGGCCTGGGCTTCACTTTTTTGGGCCACCCCCTCTGAACGGGAGGGGCCGTTCCACGTCTGACTGGATATGTCGGCTCAGCAAGACCAAGCCAAGGTAGCCCACCTTCTGCGAAGGTTCGGCCTCGGGGCCAGCGAGGCCGAGATCGACTTCTACGGTAAGGGCGGACTTACCGCGGCCATCGACAGGCTCCTGAACTACGAGGACACCGACGAAGGCTTCGGCCTCGACCCGTCCGTGTTCGCCAACCCCGACAACGGCATCATCAACATGCGGGGCTATCAGCTCTGGTGGTACTTGCGGCTCGTGACCACGCGGCACCCGTTCGAGCAGAAGATGACGATCTTCTGGCACGACCACTTCGCCACCAGCGCGGCCAAGGTCGACGTCGGCGAGGCCATGTACCGGCACATCGAGACCCTGCGGACTTTCTCGACCGGAAAGTTTGGAACGCTCCTCACCGAGATCAGCAAAGACCCGGCGATGCTGTACTGGCTCGACAACAACGAGAACATCAAGGGCACCGCGCAGGAGAATTTCGCGCGTGAGGTCATGGAGCTGTTTACTCTTGGCGTCGACAACGGCTACACCGAGAAGGACATCCAGGAGGCCGCACGCGCGCTCACTGGCTGGACCTTCGGCATCCGGCGCGGCGCGCGCGTCGTCCCGACCGAGAAACCCAACCGCAACACGCAGTTCCAGTTCGTGCTCGCCCGGCACGACGAAGGCGAGAAGACCGTCTTCGGCAAGACGGGCAAGTTCGACGGTGACGACGTCCTTAAGATCCTGCTCGATAAGCCAGAGACCGCTCAGTACATCACCAAGAAGATTTGGGAGTGGTTCGTCTACGAGAACCCGAGCCAGTCGACGATCGACGCCTACTCGAAGAAATGGACCGAGAGCGGGCTCGACATCAAGGCGCTCGTGCGCGCGATCGTCACCAGCGAGGAGTTTTACGGCCCCAAGGCGATGCGCTCCACGATCAAGAACCCGATCGACTTCTGCGTCTCGTCCTTCCGGTCACTCGGCCTGGGCTCGGCGATCCTGAGCAGGATCGGAGCCGGCCAGGACGACCAGAACCGACGCCGGTTCGCGGGCTCGGTCGCCATCGTCCACCAGAAGACGCAGGCGATGGGTATGGAGCTGCTCTTCCCTCCAGATGTGGACGGATGGGTGGGCGGCCAAGAGTGGATCAGCACGGCAACCATGGTCGAGCGCATCAAGTGGGCCGACATCCTGTTCGGCGCTCAGAACCGTGGAATCATGCAGCTCATCGCCCAAAACCTCCCGACGGTCGGGGCGCAGCCCAAGGTGCTTGTGGACCGGCTGCTTTCGGTGTTCGACGCCCAGATTCCGCGCGAGAAGGTACAGACGCTATACTCGTCGGCGATCGAGAACTCGGGCGGCACCGTCACTGCGCGGAACCTCCAGCCGACCATGCAGGCCGTAACGCGGCTGATCTTCGGCTCGCCAGAGTTCCAGTTCAACTGAGGCTGCGACGGTAGAATCCTCCGCGAATGACAGCCGAAGCGCAGTTGATCATCCTGCGGCGCGGGACGATCGAGATCATCAGTGAGGCCGAGCTTGTCGAAAAGATCAAGCTCGGCAAACCGTTGCGCGTCAAGCTCGGCGTCGACCCCACCGCGCGCGACGTTACGCTCGGCTGGGCCGTCGTGCTGCGCAAACTCCGCGATTTCCAGCGCCTCGGCCACACGGCGGTGCTGGTGATCGGCGACTTCACCGCGATGATCGGCGACCCGAGCGGCAAGAGCAAGACCCGCAAACAGCTCACCCGCGACGAGGTCAAGCAGAACGTCGAGGCGGTCAAAGAACAGTTCGGCAAGATCCTCGACATCTCTAAGACTGAGATCCGTTACAACTCTGAGTGGCTCGGAGCGATGTCGTCGGAGGGCTGGCTGCGGCTGTGCGCGCACGTCACCGTCGCGCGCATTATGGAGCGCGACGACTTCTCCAAGCGATGGGAGACCCACCAACCGATCGCGATGCACGAGCTGATGTACCCGCTGATGCAGGGTACGGACTCTGTCGCTCTGGAGAGCGACGTCGAGCTCGGCGGCAACGACCAGAAGTTCAACAACCTCATGGGCCGCACCCTGCAAGAGGCCGCGACCCAGGCGCCGCAGTGCGTGGTGCTTTCACCTCTGCTCGTCGGCACCGACGGCAAAGAGAAGATGTCACAGTCTCTGAACAACTACGTGTCGATCGTGGACCCACCCAACGACATGTTCGGCAAAACGATGTCGATCCCCGACGACCTGATCCTCAACTGGTTCGAGCTCTGCACCGACGTCCCGTTTGAGGAGGCGCGCGCCCTGCTGGGCGAAGGGAAGAACCCGCGCGACGCGAAAGTGCGACTGGCGAAGGAGATCGTCGCTCTTTATCATTCCAGGGAGGCAGCAGAGGAGGCCGAGCGGTACTTCACTGAGACCTTCACCGAGCGCCGCCAACCCGTCGAGGCGGAGGAGGCCGCTATACCGCCTGAGACCGTCGACGACCTGAACAAGGTCGGCATCGCAGCGTTGATCGCCGCGCTGGGGCTAGCGAAGTCGAACGGCGAGGCTCGCCGCCTGATGCAGGCCGGGGCTGTCTCGCTCGACTCTGAAAGGCTCACCGACCCGTTCCTCTCAATGCCGAAGAAGGACGTCAAGGACAAGGTCCTGCGCGTCGGCAAGCACCAGTTCCGCAAGTTGGTGTGACCAACTATCCCTCAACCGCTTCAGCTGTTGAGGGTTTCGCTCCTACCCGTTTTGGCACCCTCAACCCGTGAGCGGGTTGAGGGATGCGCTGTCACAGGTCCCACGCACCCAAACGCCGGCCCGAGACCAAGCGTCATACAGGTGCAATGGCCACGAACACTGGGCGCTCCTGGACACCGATAATCCCGCTCGTCACAGCGGCGATCTACGGCGCCTCGCCGATCGACCTCATTCCCGACATCCTCCTGCTCGTCGGCTGGATCGACGACGGCATGATGGCGGTCGTCATGGCCGGGATGGCGCTCTGGCTCTTCGTCCGCTCCCGACGCGCCCAACGCGTCGACGGCCCCGTCCCGCCCTACCTGCCCATCAACGTCTCCAGCCGCTAAACGAACATCTGCTCGCTAAACCGGGCAGGATCAAAGTCCCGTAGGTCCTCGACCTTCTCCCCGATACCGACCAACTTGATCGGCACGTGGAACTTCTCCCACACGCCGATCAACGCCCCGCCGCGCGCGGTGCCGTCGAGCTTTGTCAGCACGAGCCCCGTCACGCCGGCGGAGGCGATGAACTCCTCCGCCTGGCGGATCGCGTTCTGCCCCGTGTTCGCGTCCAAAACAAGAAGCACCTCGTGCGCGGGGCGGCCGAGCGCCTTTTCTGTCACGCGCGCGACCTTTTGCAGCTCGGCCATGAGGTTGCCCTTCGTGTGCTGCCGCCCAGCCGTGTCGGCCAAAACGAAGTCTGCCTGCCGCGCGATCGCGGCGTTGATCGCGTCGAAGATCACCGAACTCGTGTCTGCACCAGGCTGCGCGCCGATGAACTCCGCGCCCGAGCGCTCCGCCCATATCTGGAGCTGCTCGATTGCCGCCGCCCGGAACGTGTCGCCCGCCGCGAGCAGCACACGCTTGCCCTGCTTCGTCAGGCGTTGCGCAAGCTTGCCAATCGTGGTGGTCTTTCCTGCGCCGTTTACACCAACGAACAAGTACACGGTCGGGCCTGATGGGGCGACTGCCAGTGGGGAAGCCTCCTGCGTGAACCGCAATGCGATCGAAGACTGTAGCGCCGCCTTGATCCCCACGACGTCCTTGATCTTCTGCGAGCGCACGTCCCGCCGCAGCTCTTCGAGGATCTCTCGCACCGTGTTGACGTTCGTGTCGGCCTGCAGCAGCGCCTCTTCCAGCTCCTCGTAGAGCGCCTCATCGATCACTCCCCGCCCCATCAGGCGGTCGACGCTCTGCATCAGCCTCTTGAACATCCCAGGCGAGTATGGCAGGCGGCGTCCGTCCCTTCCAGCCCGCCTACCTAGCAACGCAAGCGGCCCCTAAAGGGTAAATAATTGAGACAAATGAGAAAGCTCGCTTCCTGGCTCCTGCTCGCACTCGCCGCTGCCGCACCCGCGCAGCTCGCACAAGGCATCGAGACGAAGCTCGACGAAGTCTTCAAGCCCTGGGACAAGAAGGACGCGCCGGGCGGCGCCGTCTCCGTCAGCGTCAAGGGCCAGATCGTTTACGAGAAGGCGTTCGGGATGGCGAACCTCGAGTCGAACGTGCCGAACACCGTCGACACCGTTTTCGACGTCGGTAGCGTCAGCAAGCAGTTCACCGCGGCGTGCGTGATGCTCCTGCAGGACGACGGGAAGCTGAAGCTGGACGACCTGGCCGCGGACTACCTTATCGAGTTCCCGGTTTTGCGCGACAACAAGATCACGATCCGGCAGCTCATGTCGCATACTTCTGGGCTTCGCGACTACATGTCCTTGATGGTGTTCAAGTCGGGCAAGTTCGCGTTCGAAGACGCGGAAGTCGTCGAAGTGCTCAAGGGGCAGAGCTCGCTCAATTTCCCTCCGGGCGCCGCGTGGGACTACTCCAACACGGGCTTCTACTTCTTGAAGAAGATCGTCGAAAAACTGGGCGGCAAGTCGCTCGCTGAATTTGCTAAGGAGAGACTGTTCAGACCGCTTGGAATGGGCCACACGCAGTTTCTCGACGACCACTCGAAGCTCATTCCGGGACGGGCCTTTGGGTATATGGATGCCGGCGACGGCACAGGCTTCCGAGCGGGCATCACGATGATCGCTGCCGACGGCGCTGGCGGACTCTGGACGACACTCGCCGACATGCACAAGTGGACGCAGAACTGGAAGAACAACAGGCTCGGCAAGGACCCCGCTATGTTCACCGCGATGCAAACGAAGGCAAAGCTGTCGTCTGGAACCGACACGATCTACGGCCTCGGGTTCTTCCTCAACGATTACAAGGGCGTCGCGAGGATTGAGCACGGGGGCGACTTCGTCGGTTTCCACGCACAGGTCAACTGGTTCAAAGAGCAGGACGTCGTCGTTGCGACGTTCAGCAACGACGGAACGCAGAACGCAAAGACGCTTAACGACAAGGTCGTGGACGTGATCCTCGCGGACTTACTCAAGCCGGAGCCCGGCGACAATAAGACTGAGATCAAGCTCAGCGAGAAGGAACTTGACGAGTACGTGGGCACTTACGATCTTGGCGCTGCGGTGTTAGAGTTCAAGCGCGATGGCGCGCATCTCAAGGCGCAAGTGACGGGCCAGCCAGAGTTCGAAGTATTCGCCTCCGAAAAGGACAAGTTCTTCTGGAAGATCGTCGAGGCCCGACTGGAATTCCAGAGGGACGAGGGCGGCAAGATCAGCGGCCTCACTCTGTATCAAGGAGGGGCAGAGATCATATGCCTACGCTCAAAGTCGTTCGAAACCCCACCAGATATGCTCGACGCGCTAGTCGGGCACTATTACAGCTCAGAGCTCGATCTAGTCATGAACGTCAAGCGCGACGGCGACAAGCTCTATTCGATCTCAAGCACGATCCTCGACGCCTTTCCGTTTACGGTGATCAGTGCCAAAAAGCTCTCAGCCGGCCCCCTTTCCATCGACATCGAATGGAACGAGAAGCAGGTCAAATCGATCAGCGTTAACATGCCCCGAGCCACCAAGATGAAGTTCGTCCGCATGTCCTCCTAGGCCCGTTTTGAACCTAAACCGGGACCTTTTCGTTCCCAACTTAGTGGTGTGGTATAAACAGTTCAATGACTGTTGAACTGACGAACCATAGAGATCGGATGGTGGATATGTTTAGCGCGCTGGGGGATCCTACGAGGTTGCAGATCGTGGGGTACCTGATGTGCTGTCCGGAGTTCTGCTTCATGGATGGCGAGGGCGGGGAGGTGACGGAGATCGGGGCTTCGAGCGGCGACGTGTGTTGCCAGATCGAAGGCACGTCGAAAGTGACCTCGCGGATTTCGCACCACGTGAAGGAGCTGCGGATCGCGGGCGTGATCGACGTCGAGCGGCGCGGGCGGTTCATGGTCTGTCGGATCAATCAGGAAGCGGCGCGGCTGATCGGCGAGTTTGCAGGCTCGCTGTGCGCGTGCTGCACGGAGAACAAGAAATGAAACTCAACGAGACGCACCTGAAGGTGCAAGAAAAATACGGACAGGCGGCGCGAAACGCGGGGACTGGGTGTTGTGGAGGCGCGAGCGACAGCGGATGTGGCTGCGGGTGCGACGACCCGATCACGGGAAACCTCTACACCGACGAAGAGAAGGCATCGCTGCCTTCGGATGCCGTCAACATCTCGCTCGGTTGCGGGAACCCGACTGCGCTCGCGACTTTGTCGCCTGGCGAGACTGTTCTGGACCTTGGCAGCGGGGGCGGGATCGACGTGTTGCTTTCGGCGCGGCGTGTTGGGTCGGCAGGCTATGTGTACGGGCTCGACATGACCGACGAGATGCTCGCACTCGCAGAGAAGAACCGCATCGAGGCCGGAGTGGAAAACGTGAAGTTCTTGAAGGGGAACATCGAGGAGATCCCGCTGCCTGATGCTTCGGTCGACGTGATCATCAGCAACTGCGTGATCAATTTGGCGAGTGACAAGGGCGCAGTTCTGCGCGAGGCGTTCCGTGTACTCAAGCCCGGTGGTCGGTTCGCGGTCTCCGACGTGGTGGTCGAGGGCGAGATGCCCGAGGCCGTGCGTCGCGACATCGAGGCATACGTCGGCTGCGTCGCGGGGGCTTTGGAAGTGAACGAGTACGCTTCGCTGTTGCGCGCGACCGGGTTTGAGGGCGTGTCGCTTGAGCCGACTCGGCGCTATGCGGTGGGAGACATCCCGTCGAAGGCGATCGATGAGCTGTCCGACGAGGAGAAGCTGACGTTCGACGGTCGCGTGATGAGCGCGTTCGTTCGGGCGACGAAACCGCTGGCTTGACCCCCACACCTTGCCCCTCCCCCTCCCAAGGGCAGGGGGAGGGGAATCATGCTTACAGCGCCTTGATCACCTTGATCGCGCATTTGGTGGGGTCTTTGCGGACTTCGCACTCCCATAGCGTGACCACTGTGTAGCCGAGCTTTCGGAGCTGGCGCTTGTTGGCCCTGTCGCGCTCGGTGTTGCGGTCGAACTTCGCTTTCCAGAACTCGCTGTTGGTCTTGGGGTGGATGTCGCGGGTGCACTTGGGGCAGCGGTGCCAATAGCAGCCGTGGACGAAAACGGCGAGCCGTTGTTTGCCGAAGACAACGTCGGGCGTGCCGGGGAGCTTTCGGACGTTTTTACGGTATCCGCGCAGACCGGCGCGGTAGATCGCCTTGCGGAGCATCCGTTCTGGCCCGGTCTCGGTGCTGGTGTTCGACTGCATCGAGCGCCGCACCGACTCCTTGACGACCCACGTCTCGCGGAGCTTGTTGATGCCGTAGGGCTTGGTTTCCGGCACGATTCCAGGATACTCGCTAGTCAGCAACGCGCAGCACGCTCATGAACGCTTCTTGCGGGACTTCGATCGAGCCGATGTTCTTCATGCGCTTCTTGCCCTTCTTCTGCTTGTCGAGCAGTTTGCGCTTGCGCGAGACGTCGCCGCCGTAGCACTTGGCGATCACGTTCTTGCGGAACGGTTTGATCACGTCCGCTGCAATGACCTTCTGTCCGATCGCAGCTTGCACCTTCACTTCAAACTGCTGGCGCGGCACAACTTTTCGCAACTGCTCGACGATTCCTTTGCCGCGGTTGTAGGCGAAGCCCTTGTTCACGATGAACGAGAGAGCGTCGACGGGGTCGCCGTTCAACATGATGTCGACCTTCACGAGGTCGGCCTGCTCGTAGTCGCTCAGCTCGTAGTCGAACGAAGCGTAGCCCTTGGTCGAGGACTTCAGCTTGTCGAAAAAGTCGAGGAGGATCTCGCTCAATGGAAGCTTGTAGTAGAGGATCGCGCGCTGCTGAGTCGGATACTCGGTTCGGACGAAAGTTCCGCGCCGGTCCTGGCAAAGCTTCATCACGGTTCCGATGTACTCTTGCGGGACCATAATGGTCGCGTCCACGACAGGCTCCTCGATGAACGCTACGTGCTGGGACTCTGGCATCTCGCTCGGGTTGCTTACGTGCAACACTTCGCCGTTCGACTTGTGCACGATGTAGTCCACGCTGGGCGCGGTGAGGATCAGGTCGAGGTCGAACTCTCTCTCCAACCGCTCGCGCGCGATGTCCATGTGCAGCAGGCCGAGGAACCCGCAGCGGAAACCGAAGCCCAAAGCGGCCGAGGTCTCCATCTCGAACTCGATCGATGCGTCGTTCATCTGCAGCTTCTCGATGGCGTCGCGCAGGTCGGTGTAGGAGTCGCTGTCGGTCGGGTAGAGGCCGCAGTACACCATGGACTTGGCCTTGCGGTAGCCAGGGAGTGGGTTCTGTGCGGTGTTGGACGCGAGCGTGACGGTATCGCCTACCGCAGCGTCGCCGATGCTCTTGATCGCCGCCGTAACAAACCCGACCTCGCCCGTTTCGAGGGAGCCCGCACGCGTTAGCGCCGGGCGGAAGACTCCAACATCGTCCACGTCGAACTTCTTTCCGGTCGACATCATCATGATCTTGTCGCCGGCTTCGACGCGGCCGTCTACGACGCGAATGTAGGCGACCGCGCCTTGATATGAGTCAAAGTGCGAGTCGAAGATCAGCGCGCGCAGGGGCGCTCTGTGGTCGCCCTTGGGAGATGGTATGCGCTGCACGATCGCCTCGAGAATGTCTTCGACGCCGAATCCGGTCTTCGCGCTGCAAGGGATCGCGTCGGACGCGTCGATCGCGAGGGTGTGCTCGATCTCCTCCTTCGCCCGCTCCACGTCCGCGTGGGGCAGGTCGATCTTGTTGATCACGGGCACGATCTCGAGGTTGTGGTTCATCGCGAGGCCGGCGTTGGCGATCGTCTGCGCCTCGACGCCCTGCGTCGCGTCGACCACCAGCACTGCGCCCTCACAAGCGAAGAGCGCGCGACTCACTTCGTAGGTGAAATCCACGTGTCCCGGCGTGTCGATGAGGTTGAACTGATAGGTCTGGCCGTCGCGCGCCTTGTACTCCAGCCGGACTGCGGTCATCTTGATCGTGATGCCGCGCTCCCTTTCGAGGTCCATGGAGTCGAGCATCTGCTCCTGCGCCTGCCCGCGCACGACCCCAGTGAGCTCGAGGATGCGGTCCGCGAGCGTGGACTTGCCGTGGTCGATGTGGGCAATGATGCAGAAGTTACGGATGTGGGACTGGTCCAAGGGCGGCGGGATTTTACCGGCGAGGGTCGCTCTCGGCTGTCGCGAAGGGACTACAAAAAAGGGCGGCCCGCAGGGGCCGCCCTGAGCGTCAGCGAGCGGGCATCAGTTCCAGGTCTCGAGCGCCTTCGCCAGCTCGTCTCGGAGGATCTCCGAGAGGACGTTCTGGCTGAGGCTCCCCAGCGTATTGATCGTGATCGCGTCCTGGAACGTTGCCAGGACGAACTCCTTGAAGACCGTGCCGTTCACCGTCTTGTAGGGGATCCGGATCCATCCGGCGGTGGAGTTGTAGCCGGTCACGTTGCCTGGCTTCCAGCACAGGACCACTTGGTTGTAGACCTGGTTGGCTTCGGCGTTCGTCATTCCGATCGCGCCTCCTTCCTGCAGCATCACGCTTCGCACTCCGGCACCGAACTGGTTTCCGCCCGTGCCTGTCTCGTTGAGCATGTTGTCGTGGAAGAAGTTCCAACCGGTGAGGTTGAGGGCCGTGCTGTCCGCGAAGTTCTCGTAGAGCGCGGCGATCTGTCGCATCGTCATTATGTTGAACGGGTCGTTTGCGATGTTGCCGTCCGCGAACTTGTGGTTCAGCTTGATGTCGTCGGTCAGTCCAAGCGTGTTGTACGCGAAGTTATTGATGTTCGTGCGGCCCGTGACGCCGTTGCCGATTCCGGCGAACTCTTGCAGCGCGTTGGCCGACTGGTTGTTCGACGGGCGCATCATCTGCTGCATCGTCAGCTGGAGCGTCTGGTTGGTGGACACGTCGCTCTGCACGTGCGTGTCGCTCTGGTGGTTGGTGTAGATCGGCACCTGGGTCAGCGGGCTGAGCCCGATCCCGATGCGCCTCGACCAGTAGTAGTGCTCGAGCACCTTGATCGTGCTCGCCGGGTAGGTCCTGAATGTCGGCATCAGCTCGCCGAGGATCGGTCCACCCACTTCCTTCAGGATGAAGCCGCGTGTGCCGTCGCTGCCGGAGCGGAGCATCTGCCCGATCCTCCACTCCAACGCGTTGGAGTTGTTGATCAGCACGATGTTGAAGCGTGCTTCGTTGCCGACCATGTGTCGCTCGATGTCGATGACTCGCGAGCCGAACTGGTCCTGTAGCAACTGAACGGCGTCCCAGGTGCGGTTGGTGAAGTACCACTGCGCCTGTCCCTCGCGGTCCTGGAGGACCCCCGCGAAACGGGTTTCGCTGATGCGCTCAATGTCGACGATGCGCATCCCACGGGTGGCGGACTCCTGTTTGATCTCGTCAGATGTCCAGTTGCTAAAGGCGACCCAGTCCTTGAAGTCCGGGCCCGTGTTCTTGATCATCACGCCGGAGAACTTGCGCACGCCGCTGACGGTCTCAAAGTCGAGGTCGGTGACGCGGGAGTTCCTTGCAGTGGCGAGGTCGAGCATCTGCTGGAACGAGAGGTCCTCGAACCACGACCAGTCGCTAACACCACGGCCGCTGTATGGAATAAACGTGCCCGCGTACCTCTTCTGGCCATCGACGCGGTAGATCTCGAGGTCGAGCACGCGCGCTCCGCGCGAGACGTAGTAATCGATGAACTGTGCTTTGGTCTTTCCTGCCGTCCACCACCATCCAGATTGGTAGGGACCGGAGTTCTTGACGAAGCTCCCGGCGTAGCGCATTGGCGAGGTGCCCACGACCTCGATGTCGAACATCCTGAAGCCTTGGTCGGCCAAGGTGTCGATCGTCGACTCGGGGGAGTTGGAAATGTAGCGGTGCGACGTCGGCACTGTGAGGTCGCGCTCGACGCCGGCCAATGCGGCGGCCGAGACGGTGGCGGCGAGGAGGCAGGCGAGCGCCCTGCTCGGGCGACCCACCAGAGTGGCGATTGGTTCGAAGTTGCTCATTGGAGATTCCGTGGTCACCGCAGTTCTCAGCGGGACATGTCATTAGTATGATCGGAAAAACATATTGTTCCGCATATATGTAGAAAAGTCCCAGTTAGGCTAGGATTTGAACCTGGGGACGTCCTAGTCCTCGCCTAGGACCTTTTTGCTCTCGTGGACGGTCGGGAACATGAGGAGGGAGACGTTGACCCGGACGTGGCCCTGCTGCGCCCGGACCTCGGAGTCGGGCTCATTGAGCTCCGCGACGAGCAGGGAGAGCTCGTTGAACTTCTGCTTGACGAGGAGCGTGTGCTCTGGCGAGAGATAGACGCTGCGCATCCGGAACGAGATGAACGCCTTGTACGAGCGGTCCCTGCGGAGGGCCCTCTGCGCCGCCTCGTGCTGGCGGATAAGGAGCCTCATTTGACCCTCAAACCGCTTGAAGTAGACCTTGATCGTCTCCCAGGTCTGCTTCTCAGAATGGAGTCGGTCGGTCATCGCCTTGGTGACGTAGAGGGCCTCGGTGCGCGACCTTCTCTTGCGGGTTCCCGCTGGGATGGCGAGGCCCACTTTGAGCAGCTTCGCCATGTGTTCACTGACGGAGGCGGGTCTCTTACCGATCTCCTCAGCGATCTCTCTGACGGACTTGGGCTCCTTGTTGCTGAGGGTCTCGTAGACCTCGTCGCATGCGACAGAGGCGATCGCCTTGACCTGCCGTGGTGTCAGCTCAAGGAGTTCGACCTGTCCGGGAAACTTGGGCTTCATAGTGGGAAACACCCTAGATTCCGCGTTATACCCGAGTGGCTCAGTCAGCGAACATCTTCGCGTAGTGCCGGTGCCATTCGCTTTGGAAGAGGCCATCGGGATCGTACTGCGCCTTCTTGGCGAGAAACTCTCGGAACTGCGGGTAGCAGGCGAGCACCTGTTCCTTGGTCGCCCAACGGTGGTAGGTGAGGTAGTAGCTGCCGCCACGGTCGTTGGCGAGGTCAATAAGCATGCGGAACGCGTCTGCAGCCTCCTCGATCTTCTGTTTGGTGTGCACGACGTGGAGGTTGAAGATGACGCACGCGAAGCGCCCCTTCGCCCAGTTCAAGAACGACTCAGTGTCCGGCTCGATCAGCCTCACGGTGCCGTAGATAACGTTGGCGTTCGCCTTTCTTAGCCCATCTGCTGCAGTGGCGAGGAACTCGGCGAGCTTTTCCCGGGGCACGCTGACCTCTGTGATCATTTCGGTCGCTGCGTATTTCGCGTCCATCCTGTCGTCGGTGTCGACATGGTAGTCCTCGTCGTAGCCGCCGAGCTGTGACGTGTCGGACCAATAGACCTGTCCAGACGACTTCAGATAGAAGTCGGTGTAGAGCTTGAACGCCTTGGTCTTGTCGGTGTGCGCGAGGTACACGAGCTCCTGCCACGCGCGGTCGGAGACACTGATCTGTTCGTCCTTGATCTTGGTGTCGAGCGCGACGGGCTTGTAACAGGAGAACACTCCCTTGTGCAGGAAGTCGTCGGTGTCCTGGTCGATCGCGTACTGCCAGTCACCCGACGTGTATCCGTCCGCGATGCGCCTGTCGAACTTCGCCATGACTTCGTCGGCGTCGACGAGCTCGACTGTACGCTCGAGCTTGTGCCGCTTCTCGAGGCGGTACACGGCCGAGTGCACGAGCCCGAAGAGCCCGTAGCCGCCGTGGACCAGTCCGAAGAGATCTGTGTTCGTTTCCCTGTCTGCCTTGATGACCTCGCCGTTTGCGCCGACGATGAGCAGCTCATCCATGTCGGCGATCATCGGCGGGTGAGTGAGCGTTCGTCCGTGCGCGTTCGCGGCGATCGCGCCGCCGAGCGTGAGCTTGTCGGCTCCGGTCTGCTTGCACTTAATGGTCCAGTAGTCTTCAACTCCCTTCTGCCTTGCCGCAAGCTGTTCGACAAGAGACGGCCACTCGACGCCGACCTCGACTTGCACGAGCCCGTTCTTCGTGTCGAGGTCCATGACGGAGTTGAGACCGCGAGTGTCGAGAAGGACTGCGCCGTCGGCGAACTGCTGGCCGCCCATCGCGTGTCGCGAACCGGCGATGCAGAGCGTCTCCTTTTCTCGGCGCGCGCGCCGCACGATGCCGAGCACGTCCTCGAGCGAACTGGGCCGCTCGACCGCTTTCACCGTCGTTGCGTTGAGCTTGGAGTGGACGTCGTTGACGTTGAGGCTCGGGGC
>JANWJY010000052.1 GCA_025451715.1 Fimbriimonadaceae bacterium
CCTTCTCCTCAAGCGCGTTTTGCGCTCGTTGCGTCGACCGAGGGCACGGCGCGAGAGACTCCTGTGAAGGCAGAGCAAACGCTGCCTGGAGTCTTGTTCATCGCTCGTGAGCGGGAGATCGACCAGTTGCTGGGGCCTGGAGTGCGAATGGCAGGTCTTTCCGTCACGGTGGCCACGACAGCGGGGCTCGGGCTAGAGTTTGCAAAGAGGACCAGGCCAGATGCCGTGGTGATCGTGGATGGACTACCAGGCACTGACATAGTCAGTGCGCTGGAAGCGATAAGGGCGGACGACGACCTTCGGAGCGTCCCAGTCGTGGTCTTGGGGGCCCCAACGGACCGAAGAGAGCGGCTCTTGCGGTCGGGCGCAACAGTGGTGGCAGACCGAGCTGAATTGCAACAAGCGATCCGTCTGGCCGTGTCTCGTGCATAAAGAGAAGTGCAATATTGACTAGAACTACCCGAGTGCCGCACAATCTCACGAATAGTCCGCTAATCTAGGAGTGACAGGATAGAATGCGTTCCTCGTCGAGCTGTCCGGTTACCGGTTTGGGAGGGCTTGTGGAGTCGACGATCGACTTCAATGTCCTCTTCGCTGTCGTGATCCTGTGTGCAACGACGACTCACTGGCTCACTTTTGAGATTGCCCAGATTGGCCCGCTGCCATGCCTATTTGCACTGACAATCCTGGGCGTCTTCTTCGGTAGGCACAGGGTTCCCTCCTCAGGGCCCGAAAATGCCGTAGAGGAGCTGACTCGTGCTCTCAATCTAGCCGGCGTTGGACCTTGGGAGCGAGAACTCCGGACCAATACGCTGAGGGTGAGCGAGATGGCCGTACGGCTCCTCGGAATCGGTGTCGAGTCCGGTTCGGGCTCGTTCGAAGACTTTCTGGGAGTTGTCCATCCTGACGACAGGCAGCGCGTGATCGACTCGATGAACGAGTGCGCGTTCGGAGGTGCGGGTCTCATTACCGAGTTTCGCATGGTAATGCCAGATGGTTCTCACCGCTGGCTTGCTGCCCGCGGAGGCGTCATCAACGATGCGCACGGCGAACCGGAGTTTCTGGCGGGCATTTTTGAGGACGTCACTCTGCACAAGCAGGCACATGCAAATCTCGTCGAGAGAGACTTGCTGTACGAAAGGCTCGCAGAAAACGTGCCGGGGATCGTTTACCAGATGATCCGGTACCCAGATGGAAGTCGAGTCGTGCCCTACATCAGCAATCGAGTTGAGGAAGTGTTCGGGGTGACACGCGATCAGGTCTATGACGATGCAAACCTACTCATTGAGGCCATCCATCCGGACGATCGCGAAGAGAAGGAAGACTCCGCGGGGCAGGCGATGGCCAACCTCACGCACTTCGACTGGACGGGGCGGATCATGCGGCCCGACGGAGGCGTGCGGTGGATACATGCGCTTTGCAGGCCGACCCAATTGCCTGGCGGGGCGATCCACTGGGACGGTGTCATGCTCGACGTCACTGACGTCAAGGCCGCCGAACTCGATCACATTGAGACTAAGAACAGGCTGGCGTGGCTTCTGCGGTCCAGTCCGATCGTCATCTATTCGTGTGATGGCCGAAGTCCGTATCCGATCACTTACATCAGCGACAATGCCGGCGAGCTGCTCGGTATTCCCGTTGAAGAGTGCCTCGCAGACCCGCACTACTTACAGAAACGCATCCACCCAGAGGAGGCAGATGCTGCGCTTCGAGCGCTCGAAGACTTGCCGGTACTAGGTCCAACCTCGATCGAGTACCGAATTCTTGTCGCGTCCGGCGAGTACCGGTGGGTGCGTGACGAACTGCGGCACGTCGTCGATGGCGAATCCATCGCGATCGTCGGGACTATTGTTGACGTTACTGAACGGCGAACCGCCCAAGACGCGCTGAGATTGAGCGACGAGCGATTCCTTGCGATGAGTAACGCGTCGCCGCTCGGTGTGCTTTTGACAGATACAGATGGCGCGATCATTTACGTCAACAGAAAGCTCGAAGAGTTGACCGGTGTCGCACAGGAGCGGCTCTTTGGCTGGCAGTTCTTCGACCTTGTCCATAAAGAGGACACAGTCCGAGTACGAGAAGGTTTCACAAGCTCAGTGGCAGAGCGTTCGGAACTCTCGGTGCAATGCAGACTTCAAAGGCGGGGACACGGCACGATCTGGTGCAGCATCAAGACCGCGCCGATGTTCGATGGAAGCCAGCTCGTTGGCTTCGTTGGCACGGTCGAGGACGTCACCGAGCGGTTCGAGCTCGAAATGCAAAGCGAACAGTCCCGCATCGAGGCCGAACGTGCGAACCAGGCCAAGAGCGCGTTCCTTACGCGGATCAGCCACGAGCTCCGAACTCCGCTGCACGCGATGCTCGGATTTGCACAGTTGCTCCAAAGGGGCGTGTTGGACGACTCGCAGAAGGAGAGCGTAGACAGCATTCTCGGGAGCGGCCACCATCTCCTGTCACTGATTCGCGACGTCCTTGACATTGCACGCGCCGAGAGCGGAGACCTGGGCGTTCAAGTCTCACCGGTCAGTTTGTATCCTGTAGTCGATGAGACTGTGCAGATGCTCTCCGCCCTCGCCCGACAAAACGGCATTCACATCGAAGTAAAGCTGGAGGACGGCGACCATGTCTCGGTGCTAGCGGACAGACAGCGCCTCCGTCAGGCGGTCATTAATGTGCTGTCGAACGCGATCAAGTACAACTCGAGGGAAGGGACTGTCACGATATCCTGCGACGTCAGCGCTGACGGGTTTGCGAAGCTCGCCATTCGCGACTCCGGATCAGGAATCCCGCTTGACAAGGTCGATCGACTTTTCACTCCGTTCGACCGCCTCGGGGCCGAGAGCACGAGCGTCGAGGGCACGGGCCTCGGATTGACGCTTACTAAGCGACTCTTAGAAGCTATGGGGGGCAAGCTCGAACTGGAGTCGGACGAGCGCGAGGGCACGACAGTGTACATTTCTCTGCGCTATGCAGGGTCTCGTCAAGGCGGACGTGCCGCAGTGCTCATGCACGACAAGCAGGCGATGCCTCCCAATGATAAGAAGACGATCCTGCTCATTGAGGACAATGAATCGAGCATAAAGCTGATGCAGAGCGTGCTCCAGAACAGGCCGCATTACAGTTTGGAAACAGCGAGATCGGGAAGGGCCGGTCTGGAGTACTTGACACAGAACGCTCCTGATCTCGTCCTATTAGACATGAACCTCCCGGACATGGTTGGCATAGCTTTGCTTGAAAGGATAAAGGCTGAGTCGGCACAGGCGCGGACGGAGGTGATCGTGATAAGTGCGACGGCCACTGACAGACAGGTCGAGCAGGCCCGACAGCTCGGTGCGGCGGCGTATCTGACCAAGCCGCTGGACATCAATGAACTGTTGCGAAAGGTCGACGACGCCCTGGGAGCCGCGACGTTGTGATCAAGATTGAGGAAGACCTGCGGGGGATGCACATCGTCGTGATCGACGACGAGGCCGTAAACCGTCGACTCATGGAGAGGATCCTCCAGGATTCGGGTTTCACCCGAATAACCCTTATTGCTGAGTCGACCGACCTAAAGAGCCTTGAGGAGAGTGATCCTGACGTGATCTGCCTCGACCTGCACATGCCGGGGAAGGACGGCTTTAGCGTGCTCGAAGCGATTAGAGGGTCGCATCCCTTACTTAAGCAGGTGCCGATCCTCGTGTTCACCACTGATGTTTCGATTCCTTCGAGGCAGAGAGCCCTTGAACTCGGCGCGAACGACTTCCTGAACAAACCCGGGGAGGCGACCGAAATCGTGCTGCGCGTGCGAAACTTCCTGCGCACGAGAAAGCTCCATAAAGAGCTTGAGGGCTACAGCCTAGACCTCGAGAGCAAAGTCCAGCGTCGAACTCTCGAGCTTTATGAAGCGACCGAGGACTGTCTCTGGCGGCTCGCGCGAGCGTCGGAGTACCGCGACGACGATACTGGCGAGCACACGATTCGCGTAGGAGTCATCTCTTCAAGGATCGCTGCCCAATTGGGCATTGGGGCCGAGGATGTCGATATGATCCGTCGCGCGGCTCCGTTGCACGACATTGGAAAGATCGGAATCCCCGATTCAATCCTGCTCAAGCCCGGGAAACTGACGACCGAAGAGTTTGCGGTCATGCGATCTCACGTGAAGATCGGAGCGAGTCTGTTGGCCGGGAGCAGCTCGAAGCTTATGCTCATGGCGGAGAAGATTGCGCTCACCCACCACGAGAAGTGGGACGGCACCGGTTATGCAATGGGGCTAAAAGGAGAGGAGATCCCACTTCCAGGGCGGATCGTCGCCGTCGCAGACGTGTACGACGCGCTGATCCATGACAGACCGTACAAACAGGCTTGGCCGGTCGAGAAGGCAATTGGGGAGATCGAGTCTCAAGCGGGCGCGCACTTCGACCCTGAGATCGTCGAAGCTTTCGTCAAGGTCGTCAACTCAAACGAGTCTGGCATTGTCGCCTAGGAGATCGTCACGTCGTCACAAAGGTATACGTCTTGGATCGCGTTCAGAAGTTTGACGCCCTCGCCCATAGACTTTTGGAATGCCTTGCGGCCGGAGATCAGCCCGGTACCGCCGGCGCGCTTATTGATCACGGCAGTTCGCACTGCGTCTTGCAGGTCGCTGGAACCCGATGCGCCCCCTGAGTTGATGAGCCCAGAGCGACCCATGTAGCAGTTCGCCAACTGGTAGCGCGTCAGATCGATGGGGTGGTCGCTTGTCAGCTCAGTATAGATGCGCTCATCGAGCTTTCCGTAAGAAGAGCTGCCCGAGTTGAGCGCTTTGTAACCACCGTTGCTCTCGGGCATTTTCTGCTTGATGATGTCGGCTTGGATCGTGACGCCCAAGTGGTTTGCCTGGCCAGTGAGATCAGCCGAGAGGTGATAGTCCTTGTCCTTCTTGAAATCGTTGTTGCGAAGGTAGCACCAAAGGACAGTTCCCATTCCGAGTTCGTGCGCGAGCGCAAACGCCTGCGAGACTTCGACGATTTGCCGACCGCCCTCGTCGCTACCAAAGTAGACCGTTGCACCGACGGCGACCGCGCCCATGTTCCACGCCTGTTCGACCTGTCCAAACATGATCTGGTCTGCCTTGTTCGGATAGGTCAAAAGCTCGTTGTGGTTGATCTTTACGATGAATGGAATCTTGTGCGCCCATTTTCGGCTGCACGATCCGAGAACTCCTAGGGTGGAGGCGACCGCGTTGCACCCGCCTTCGACAGCGAGCTCGACGATCTTTTCCGGATCGAAATAGTCGGGGTTCTTGGCAAAGCTTGCGCCGCCGCTGTGCTCGACACCCTGGTCGACTGGCAGAATGCTCACGTAACCCGTGCCGCCTAGCCGTCCGTGGTCGAAGATCGTCTGTAGGCTGCGAAGGGTCTGGCAATTCCTGTCGGATCCGAGCAGGACGCGATCGATGAAGTCCGGGCCAGGAAGGTGGAGCCGCCCCTTGTCGATCGTCTTGCACTTGTGCCCGAGCAGGGCCCCCGCCTCGCCGCCGAGGATGCTCTCAATGTCTCCGATTCTGCCCATTGCGACGCTCGCCATGTCTGTACTCGGCCCATTTTGGCACGTCCGTTAGGTTAGGCGGGCCCTCCCGCGAATAGGCCTGTAGCCTGAAACCGGCCCTGCTTGCAGGGTGTATAAACAGACCGGTGGCCCGTGGGCCGGCGTGTGGGCTTCAGAAATGCGGATCCTTGCCTCGATCATCCTGTTCGGACTCGCCTTCGTCTGCGCGATTGCGCAAGAGCTGACACTCGAGCGCGCCCTTGAAATGGCAGGGCAGAACAACGGCAACGTGCGGGCCGCGTACTTTAACTATCTGGCGAGCCGCGCAGCGGCGCGCTCGACCTACTCCGCGTTCCTCCCAACCCTAACGCCGCGGTTCCAGTACGACGTCTCGCGCACGAACACTTACACCGGGGTTGGCACAGGGCTCTTCAACGACAACACGAGCACGTCCTCGGTAACGGCCGACTGGCGGCTCCTCGACAATGGCACGAGGGACGCGCTGTATCGCCGCAGTGCCCTCAATCGCGACGCCGCAGAGCTCAGCGCTCTTCAGACCTTTCGCCAGACGCTGTTCGGCGTTCACAGCTCGTTCTACGATGCGCTTCGCGCCGACGAGATCCTCAGAATCCGCCAAGCGCAGCTTGAGCGCGCGGTCGAAATCGAGAAGCAAACGAAGGAGTTTGCGATCACCGGCGCAGGCGCGCAAAAGGACATTCTGCAGGCGACGGCGGACAAGCTCAATGCGAAAGCCTCAGAGCTAGGAGCCCGCAACGCGGTCTCGACATCGCGAGCAAACCTCAAAGCGATCATTGGTGTGCCACAGACCGAAGAGCTCGACGCTCTCGCGGGCCCTGGCGAGGTCGAGATCGAGGGAGTGGACTACACGCTCAAAGATGCGCTGAAGGAGGGGCTTGCGAACAGGCCTGACCTTGCCGCACAACGGTTGCAGGTCAAAGCTCAAGGGCAAAACGTGCGCCTCGCTAGGCTCGACAAGGGTCTGACCTGGTCCATCGACGCGCAACACGCGCGAGCTTTCTCGCCCGACGGATTTGACCTCTCGGCGCTCGTCTTCATGGTGACG
>JANWJY010000053.1 GCA_025451715.1 Fimbriimonadaceae bacterium
GTGGCAGCGCGCGCACCCTGCCGTCAGGCCGAGCCACACTGCAGAAGTGGTCTCCATCCGGTCGATCACGGTCTCCACGCGCCACTCCTCGGCGATCACACCGCCCTCCGTGTTGATGCGGTGGTTGCGGCTGAACCCCGTCGCGAGCCTCTGATCCATCGTCGCGTTCGGAAGCATGTCGCCCGCGAGCTGCTCGATGGTGAACTGGTCGTACGGCATGTTCTTGTCGAACGCGTCGATCACCCAGTCGCGCCAACGCCACTGGTACCGCTCATAGTCGGCCTGATATCCGTTGCTGTCTGCATACCGCGAATAGTCCATCCAGTCCATCGCCATCCGCTCCGCATAGCGCGGCGTGGCGAGCAGCCGGTCGACGACCTTCTCGTACGCGTTAGGCGAGCGATCGCTGAGGAACGCCTCGACCTCTGCACGCGTCGGAGGTAGGCCCGTGATGTCGAGCGTCGCACGCCGGATCAAAGTCCTCTTGTCGGCTTCTTTCTCCGGCTTCAGTCCCTTCTCCTCGAGCTTCGCGAGCACAAAGTAGTCGATCGGGCTCTTCGGCCACGCCCCATCTTTCACTCGTGGCAAGGCAGGACGCACAGGTTTGACGAACGCCCAGTGCTGCTTGTACTCCGCGCCTTGCGCGATCCAATCGCGCAGCACCTGCTTCTCCTCCGCGCTCAGGATCTTGTTGCTCGAAGCTGGCGGCATCAGCGAGTAGTCCGTCGCGTGGATCCGCTTGATCAGTTCGCTCTCATCGGGCTTCCCTGGGACGATCGCGCGGTTTCCGCTCGCAAGCGTCTTCGTCGCACCGTCGAAAGAGTCGAGCCGCAGGCCCGCGAGACCGGTGTTCGTGTCCGGGCCGTGGCACGCGAAGCACTTCGTGATGATCGGCCGAACGTCGCGGTTAAACTCGATCCTGTGGGCGGGCTCCTGCGATGCTCCTGCAGGCGCGAACAGAGCTGCGACGAGCCAAAGCCCCGACGCCCCTAGCAAACCGTGCCTGATCGCGGACTTCATACCCCTATTCTACTGTCGATTGGGAGGGTGTCGCTTCCGCGACACCGCGCCTTCCGTCAACTACGGCCTAAGCTCAATCCGTCTTGCCGACCGAACCACCACGGGCCCCAACAGCCCCGACTCGAGCAGCGCCGAGTCCTTGTTCCAGTACTTCCATGTCGTAAAGGTGTACCGACCGGTCTTCGGCCGCGGTTCGTTCTTCACCAGCCACTCGGGCCAGCCCTTCAGCGTCACCCCGTTCCATTCCACGTCCGGCGGGAGCTGTTCGTCGCCGATGATCCGGTTCGGCCACAGGTTCGTGACCTTGACCTTCAGCTCGTTCGCACCCGCTTTGACCGCCCTCGTGACGTTGACCGTGAACGGCTCCTTCCACAGCACCCCGAGGTCCCTGCCGTTCAGTGTGACGGTCGCAAAGTTCTTCACGCGACCGAGGTCGAGAACGATCGTGCGGTCGCTGCCGAGCATCGTCGTAGGGACCGTGAACGACTTCGTGTAAACAGCGCTGCCGGAGAAGTATTTGACGCCGGTGTTCACGTGCTCCGACCACGAGGCGAGTTGGGGAAGGGTCAAAGTCGGCGGAGCGCCCCAGCCGGGGGTGAAGTCGAGGCGCCACGGCCCTGCGATCTTGACTTCGTCCGCCGAGCGTTCCACCGTAGTGCTCACGCTGCGACCACCCGAGCTCCGGCCTGTGTACTTGCCCGCCTTCCATGCGGTCAGATAAGTCTCTCCACCGGAAACGGACACCTCATAGCTGGCCGGCTCAACCGGCGTGTTCGGCAGATCGAACAGGTACAGCGTCTCGTTCTCCGCGACGGTCCGCGTCTGCTCCTTGCCGTCGACCGTGTAAACCACGCGCAGCCGCTTCACGACGTTGACCACTGGGTCGCCGAACGTTCCGTTCGTCGCCGGAACCTCATACTGCCCTTCCTTGACGAGCTGCGCGACCGTCGCCGTCACGTCGGCGCCGCGGCCGTCCGCGGTCTCGTAGCGCGCAAGCTTGATCACGACCACGGGCATGCGTAGCGGTTTCCCAGGAGGGGCCGCGGGACCGAACGACACGAGGTGGTTACGGCCCTCGTTTCGTCGGAACACAACGAACACGGACTCCGCCGGCCCCAGACGCATCGGTAACACAGTGCGCGCTCCAACTTTGCTGTAGACCGGCGCGTCTTCGATCACTCCCGTGTCCGCGCGCCAAAGCTCAGGCGCCTTCCCGCCGACCCGAAACGTCATCTCGACCTCGGTCGGCCGGTACTGCTGGTTGCTGACGAAGTACACCTCCGCACCGTCGATCACGCGGTGGATGTACACGAGCTTCGAACCCGAAGACAGACTGCGATATTCGAAGTCCGGCGCGACACCCAAGTCGGTGAACACCTCCTGCAGAGTCTTGCCCCATACGACCTTGCCCTTGCCGTGGACCCTTTGTTTGCCGACCTTCGTGTCTCCCCACACCGCGTCGCCAAGCTGCTTGACCTTCCCATCGCACGCAGGATAGTCGACCAAACTTGGCGAACCAGTGGGCTTCGGCCCGACCACCGTCGCGCCGTCCTGCACGAACTGCCCGATCTTCGCTGCCATCTGCGGGGTCATGCTCGTGCTCTCGGGAAGCACGAGCACGCGGTACTTCATCCCGTCCGGAAGCACGAGCATCCCATTCACCACGCGCAACCGGTTCATCACCACGTTCGCGTCGCAACCGTCATAGTCGTATCCGGTCGGCATCCGCGGTTGCAGATTGGGCCGATAGGGAAGGTCCACCGGCGCGCCCTCGCCATAGAAGTACAGCGCGTCCGCGACGAACTTGCCCTTCTGCAACAGGTACTGGCACCGTGCGACATACCGCAGCCACTGCTTCGCCTCCGTCCACCACGTCTGCGTCCGCTCGAGGTGCGTCCCCCACGGGCCCATCGTCATTCCCGGGAACTTGTCCATCCACGGCTGGTGCGCGTAGCGGTGGAAGATGTACCGGTTCACCCCGTTCGTGAAAACGAGGTCGCCCAGCGCCTTCGCTGTGTACGGCTCCTCCAGCCACTTGCCGCGCCCTTCGTCCGCGGTGAAAGACTCCGCCCCAATAACAGGGAGCCCGTACACGTGACCCGTGCTCGAGGCGATTTTCGTGGTCTCGAGCGTCCCGCCGCCTAGCCAGAACTCGCCCATCGGGATGTCCGCCTTTCCGCCGACTTGGATCGAGTCGAACGGTCCACCGTATGGCTCTGTCGAGAACAAAAGTCCGTTCTTCCTGCAAAGCTCCCCGAAATATCCGAAGTAGTTGTCCGCGAACAGGTCCGCGATCGTCCTGCGCCAGTCCCACATGAACCGGTCGGACTCGGCCTTGCTCGAAACCGTCACGCCAGCGACGACGGGCAGCCAAGTTAGTGGGTCGTACCCTCGTCGCTTGATGAACTCCTCACGCATCAGGGGCGTCCAGTTCTGGTTACCGACTTCGTAACTGTCGACGAGCGCGTTGTTCAATACCTTGCCCGCCAGGGATCCTGCGTCCTTGATCACCGCCGCCATCGTCCCGTCGTCCCAAAACCGCCTCAGCGCAGCACGGCTCATCTTGTCGACTTCCAGCCCGTCGCCTTCCGGTGGTGCTGGGTGGTTGTCCTTTCCAGTCGGCACGTGTCCCATCCGCAGGATCGTCCATTCTCCTGCCGGCATATCCCACACGAGCCGCCCGTTCTCAGATCTGTCCGTCAAGACCAGCACTTCGCCGACGGGCGCGCCCGGTGCGGGCGTCTTGAACGCGTACACGGCAATGTCCTTGCGGTAGTCGACGGCTGCGAACACCTGGGGAGCCTTGATTGGCGGAAGTGTCTCGTCGATCCGCCTAGGCCCTTGGCGTGCGACCGACGACCACGCGAGCGTCTGCATCGCGTCCTCAGGCTTCACCCAGGGCCCGCCGCTGCTCGACCACCCTGCGCAGTTGTGGATGCACAGCTCGATCCCTAAGCGGCCCGCCTCCTTCACCGCGTGCAGCGTCATCTCCCGCCACAGCGGCGACATGTAGTCGACCGGCCCCTTTGGGATCCCCTGCGCCACTGTGAACATCTGCGCGCCGCCGATCCCCGCCTGCTTCATCGCCTCGAGGTCCGCCGTGATCCCTTCCTTCGTCACGTTCCCGTCCATCCAGTGCCACCACGTGTGCGGACGCGCGCTCGCTGGCGGGTTCACAAACCCCGCAGCAAGCGTGTCAGCCTGGCCCGTCGTCAGGATCGTCAAGAGTGCAGCGCTCAGCAGCATGCCCCGATTATCGCACGGCGTGCCCCTCTCCCCTCCGGGGGAGAGGGGTTAGGGGTGAGGGGCCGACAAGTGGAAGTCCTTTCGAACCCCTGTACCGCTAGGAGCCCATGCTATAATCAAGAGACCGCTAGCGCGGAAATACTTCCTGGAGGCAACACGATATGAGAATTGCAGCAATCAACCCCGCTCTGTCGCATGGCTCCACGACGCACTCTCTGTAAGAGCGTTTCCGACGGGGCCCACCACCCACTCCCGCAGTGCCACTGCGTCTGGCCCCAAGGTAACTCTAGTTGAAACACAAGATCTCGAACAAGCTCTCAGCGAAGCTCGCACACTTCGCACCCGACCAAGTCGAACAGCTCGTCGCGCGCGCAAAAGCGATGCAGCGCCGCGCCAAGACCTCCGACGATCCGCTCGACGCGTGGGTCGAGCGCGTCATGCGCAAGGACGAGCGCACCCTCGCCCGCTCCGATAAACGCCTAGCTGGACTGATCGTTTCCGTGACGAGCCAGACCGCGATGGCTGAAACCGCCGAAGGCATCAAGCTCGTGCGGCGTCTTGGCCAGATGGTCGTCGTCGGAGACAACGTCACACTTGCGGTCTCGGACGACGGCGAGGCCTCCGTCATTGAGGTCGCTCTGCGGCGCACGAAGCTCTCGCGGCCGGACGTCGACGTTGCGGAGCGCGAGCAGGTGATCGTCGCGAACGTCGATATCGTTGTCATCGTCGTATCGGTCGTCACCCCACCGCTCCACCCTCGGCTCATCGACCGCTACCTCGTCGCGATCCAACAGGGCGGCGCAGCAGCGGCGATCTTCGTCAACAAGCTCGACCTTCTGGAGGACCACTCCGAACTCGAAGTTCTCGATCCGTACCGAAAGCTCGGCATCCCCGTAATCCAAGGATCCGCGATGACTCACGCCGGTGGCGACGAGCTACGTACAACCCTGAGCGGCAAGACCTGTGCATTCGTCGGGCACAGCGGAGTCGGCAAGTCTTCGATCGTCAACTACCTCAAGCCCGACGCCGCGCTCGAGGTCGGGTCGATAAGTGAGGGCTACGGCCGCGGCACCCACACCACGACCGCTTCGTCCCTGCACCGCCTCTCCGACGGCACGGTCCTCATCGACACCCCCGGCATCCGCAGCTTCGGCCTCCGCGAGCTGCAAGACTCCCAGATCGCGTCCTACTTCCCCGAGTTCGACGGGTTCCAGTGCCGCTTCCGCGACTGCTCCCACACCCACGAACCCGGCTGCGAGGTCCAAGCAGCAGTCCAATCAGGGGCCCTCGACGAAGCCCGCTACGCCGCGTACTGCCGCCTAAAGGCGGAGCTGGCGTGAATCGGTACCCCTTCGCACTTGACCGTCCCGTCAACCTCCAAGGTCCTAGTCAAAAACCGGGACTTTCCTAGGTTCAAAACAGTAGCAAGCGCGACTATAGACTTGACAAATGGGCAACCCACAGGTAGAGTGAGAATAACCAAAGAGAGAAACCAAGCCTATCCCTCTGTCAACAAGCAAGGACAGTCTGCCAGGCCGGAAAAACGTCGATAAAACGTACCCCCGGAGCGCAGGCCTCAGGCCTGCCCCGCTCTGCGGGCCCCCGGCCCACTGGGGATGTCAACATTAATCCCGAAAACGGGAGAAAAACGGGAAGCAAAGCGCAAAAGATGACGGGACAAAACGGGAGGAAAACGGGAACCCTAGGGCATTCCCCCTCTCCCCGAGCCTGGGGAGTGGGCTAGAGAGAGGAGGCGGACAGTAAAGTCCTTTCCGCGCCTGGCAGTCGTCCCGCCAC
>JANWJY010000054.1 GCA_025451715.1 Fimbriimonadaceae bacterium
GAGGCAGGCTAAGGTCACGGTAAAGCTCGCGCCGGGTGAGTTCTCGTCAGAGTTCCGCATGCCCGCGTGGGCCCCGGGGGACTATGAGATCTTCAACTACGGCAAGAGCATAACCGGCGTCCGGTTCTTTTTTGGAAACCGCGAAGTACAGGCTTCGAGGACAGAGGACCCCAATCTGTGGCTCATCGATGGTGGAGCGGACCGCGTTGAGTACTTGGCGAACGAGAGCCGCGGAAACTTCAGCCCGAACCTTCGGGTCACGCAGGTCGAGATGTTTGTCAGCGGCCCCGGCGTGTTCGGGTGGTTCAAGGACCAGGCCGACCAGGTGCAGACTCTGAACATCGTGCACGAGGAGGGAATGAAGATCGCGATCGCGCTGCAGCAGAAGGCGACTTCGCCGAAGGTCGATGTGTTCACGGCGAAAAACTACGACGTACTGATCGATTCGCCGTTCGCCGTCAGCAGAAACCTCCGTACAAAGGACTTCCAAGTCGCGGGCAAGAGGCACGTCGTCGCCGCGTTCAACCAGCCCGAGGGTGTCGACCTCGACTCATTCGCTGCGGTCTGCTCCAAAGCGGCGGAGGGAGCATTTGCGCTCTTCGGAGAGCTTCCGTACGACAGCTATTGGTTCCTGTTCGATTTCGGAGGCGGAGGCGGCGGCCTCGAGCACCTCGATAGCACGAAGATCGGACTTAATCCGCGCGCGACTGCGCAGCAGTCGGCAGGCATCATCTTCCACGAGTACTTCCACGCGTTCAACGTCAAACGAATCCGGAGCAAGCCGCTCGGCCCGTTCGACTACACGAAACCGGCGATCACAGGCGCGATCTGGTGGCTCGAAGGCGTCACGGACTACTACGCGGATGTGCTTTCGGCGAGGACCAGCGTGGAGACACGTGACGATTTCTTGCGGTCGATGGCGGGGACGTTCAACGCGTTTCACCGCAGTAATGGATTCGCCCGCACCAGCGCGGACGACTCCAGCCGTCGCGTCTGGGAGACCTCTGGGAGCAACGGGTTTGGAGGTGTGAGCTACTACACGAAGGGCAAGCTTGTCGGCATGGCGCTCGACCTCGCCATTCGCGGCGGGTCTGAGGGACAGAAGTCGCTCGACGACGTGATGCGAGACCTTTACACCGAGACGAAGGGCAAGGAGGGTTTCAGCGAGACCCGCATCCGAGAGCTGTGCATCAAGTACGGCGGCGAAAAGCTTGGGCCGATCTACGACGTGTGCGTTTTGCAAGCGGTGCGTATCCCAATCGAGGGGATCCTCACTGGAGTTGGTCTCGCGTTGGTGGACGGTGCGATAACCGCAGACCCGAACGCCACTCAGAGCGCGTCGCAGATCGGACGTGTGTGGCCGATGGCTGTCGGTAAATCATGACGGCTACGCCCTCGTTCGCCCAATGCTCTTGAGCACCTCGGGCGTGGCGCTCGTGCCGACGAGCATCGATTCGCCGCGCGGTAGTCCCCAGGCTGCGACGAGCGCCTCGTACATCGGGCGGTCTGCCGACAGGAGCTGCCACCTGTTGAACGGATAGAAGTCGTTCACGCCAAAGTAAGCCTCGCTCGACTCGGCGAAGTACTCCATGAAGTTGGTCATGGCGTACGCCTTCTTCTCGCCGCCGGAGACGAACATCACGCGATCGTACGTACCGGCTTTCGTCGCGGCCTCAAACGCGGTTCGAACCCGTTTGTCTCCATGGCCGACGACCTGGTGGTGATACGCGTGCGCGAGCTCGTGCAGCACCATCATCGGCTGCGTGCGTGTCGCCCAGTCCACAAAGTTGCGGATATTCCCGATCTCGACGCACTTCTCCTTGTCGAGGTTATAGCCGTGGTCCTTGAGCCATCCGGCGGAAGGGTGATAGACCGCGCCAATGTTGTCGGGATTGTCGCGCTCGAGCCAGATTTGTACGCGGACTAGCTTTTCATACGCGGCACCAGGGACCACTCGCCTGATTTCAGCCAGCTTCGTATCGAGCATCGTGAACGCCTGTTCGGCGGCCTTCTTGTCGGCCATGACGGCAGGACTCACAAGTACATTGAAGCCTGCGATTTCTAGCCTCTTGTACTCGCTGGTCGGCGAATGGACAAAGGCGGGCTGCTGAGAGAGGGCTGTGAGAAGCAGTACCGAAACCATAGTCAGAACCTTAGTCTATAGGACGCGCTGGGGCCATCTGGGTGTTTGCGGGTTTTCGTTACCGGGCAGGCATTCTCGCGACGTACACCCCGGGATCCGGTCCGGTCTGCCGCCATGCGACGATCGGCCCGTCCTTTGAAACGACGACGACCGGGTCTGTGCCGTTCTCAGCGAGCCTCGTCCGGCTCGCTGTGTTGGTGCCGATCTGAAAGTAGACCCCGCTGCCCGATTGCCAGACGACGTATGGAGTCGTGCCGGCCATCGCGAGCCATGGGTTCTTGCCTTGCGCAAACTCGGTGCTCGCGACGCCCCGTCCCAGATAGAGCTTGTCTTGGGAGCGCCAGACCGACACAAGCCCGCCGCCGCTGTCGAACCCGACTGCGCCGCCGTCCATCGGACACGCCGCGATCTCCCAGGTCTGCATTCCGATCTTTATGGAAGGCGCCCAGCTCCTTCCACCGTCGGGTGACGTCGCCACGAACATATCGCGCGCGCCGCCGAGGCTGTTGCGGAACATCGCTGCGACCTCGCCGAACGGGCCGAACCCGAGCGAAGGGTGGCAGCACTCGCAGACCGTTCCTGACGGAGACTCGTAAACGATCTTGTTGGCAGACCAGTCCCTGCCGCCGTTGCTGGAAAAGCATCCAAGGACCCTCGTACCCTTTCCGCTGAGGTCGAGCCACGCCATGACGAATGCGTCGTCCATCCCGACACCCATTGCGTGAAGGCCTTCACGTGCCGCTCCAGGAACGTCGCTAACGACTTCAGGTCCCTCCCACTTCTCACCGTCGCCCGATCTCCAGGCGAGGAGGTCGCCGTCCTTTCCGCCGCCCTTCGCCCCAAAGATCGCGCTCACGACCACGCGGCTCTTGTTGGCCGCGATCCTTGGACCGCGCCGCATTCCCAGCGGCATCTTTCCGGATGGCGCATTGACGACCACAGGGGGTGAGAAGGAACGTCCGCTGTCCTTGCTCGAGCACACGTAGATCGTGTCGTTCGCGCCGAACGTCATCCAAATCGTTCCATCGCGCGCTGCGGCGAGTTGCGGCTGGTTTGCCTGCGCCGCAATCGCCGATGGAGCGAGCTGCACCGGTCGAAGCTGGGCATTTGCGAGTACCGCAATTGCAAGGAGCATGGGCAGAGTGTACTTCGCGCCCCGGCAGTAAACTCGCGCAATGAAGGTCCGTGCGGCAGTGTTAGAGCGGGTTGGCGGGCCGATAGAGGTTCAGGAACTCGACCTCCAAGTGCCGCAACCCGGGGAAGTGCTGGTCAAGGTGCTCGCCACGGGCGTGTGCCACAGCGACTGGCACCTCGTCACAGGCGACACGAAGCACCCGCTGCCGGTCGTTCTGGGGCACGAAGGGGCGGGGAAGATTGAGATTCTAGGGCCCGGGGTCACGGGTCTAGAATTTGGGGACCTCGTCGCATTGAATTGGGCGCCGAGCTGTGGCGTGTGCTTCTACTGCACACACGGGCGTCCTGCGCTCTGCGCCGCGTATGTCGGGCCGATCTGGCAAGGGACGATGCTCGACGGCACGACGCGCTTCTCGCGCCGGGGCGAGCCGGTGTACCACTACTCGGCGCTCGCATGTTTTGCTGAACAGGTCGTTGTTCCTGCGGTGTGCTGCGTCAAGATGCCTCCGCTGTTTTCGCCCGAGATTGCCGCTGTGATCGGCTGCGCGGTGACGACGGGAGTCGGAAGCGTGCTGAACACCGCCCACGTTGCGCCCGACTCGTCGGTCGTCGTCATCGGTGCCGGCGGTGTGGGACTGTCGACCGTGATCGGCGCAAAGTACGCGCGCGCTGGCTTGATCATCGTCTGCGACCCGCTTGAGTCGCGACGCGAGGCGGCAGTAGAGCTGGGAGGGCCGGCCGTCGAGCCGTTGCCGCAGACGATCACAGGACTGAGTCGGTCGGGCCTGACCGGTGTGGTCCCGCTTTCGAAAGTCGATCCCGATCTGATCAAGCGCCTGACTGAGGGTCGTGGTGCGGACTACGTGTTCGAGTGCGTCGGCACGCCTGCACTTCAGGAACTCGCGTTCGAGTGCGCACGGCCAGGCGGAACCGTCGTGCTCAGCGGGCTATCACCAAACGGGTCTTCTACCAACTTGCCGGGGTCTCGGATCGTGAGGGAAGAGAAGACTGTGATGGGCTCTTATTACGGCACCGCCGACCCAGCGCGCGACTTTCCGCGCTACGCACAGCTGTATCACGACGGCCAGTTGCCGCTCGACAAGCTCGTGAGCCACCGTTACTCCCTCGACCAGATCAATGATGCGTACGCCGACATGCTCAGTGGAAAGAGCACCCGCGGCGTCATCGTTTTCTGACGACGGACTTGCGTCTGTCGCAAGTCCTTGGAGTGCGGCGCTTAAGCGCCGCTTTTGAAAGCGCGGATGAATCCGCGCACTCCCAAAGGGCTCCTCGGCCACTCTTGGTATCCTAGACGCCATGAAAAAGCCGTTCCTAGCCGCCCTCGCAGTGGTCGTCCCTGCGCTCGCCCTGGCGATCGCCTACAAGTCAGCGACGTCGTTCTCGCTCAAGGACCCCAAGGGCGTCAACACGATCTCCTTCACGCTCGACGGGCGGTTTGAGCACATCACCGGCTACACGACTGCGATCGACGGCAACGTCACGTTCGATCCGGCCGCGCCGGAGAAGACGTCCGGCAAGGTGGTCGTGCAGGCAGGGAGCCTTCAGGCGACGCACACGAACATGAACGAGCACATGAAGCAGGCGATGTGGCTCGACACGACACAGTTTCCGACCATCGAGTTCGAGATCACGAAGGTCGCGAACGTGAAGGTGCTGGAGGGCACGGACCCGTCGTGGACGATGGACGTGACCGGCGACTTCACGCTCAAGGGAGTGAAGAAGTCGCTCACGGTGCCGGTCAAGGTGACCCACATGCCCGGCCAGCTCGCAAAGCGTAACCGGGGAGCGGTCGGCGACCTGATGGCGATCCGGTCGACGTTCACGTTCAATCGTCGGGACTTTGGGGTGAACGGAAACCAGGTCGCTGACATCGTCGCCGACGAGGTCACGGTCTCGTTCTCGATCGCGGCCTTCGCGCCCAAGACGGGCTAGCGTGTGGAGTGCGGCGCTTAAGCGCCGCTTTTGAAAGCGCGGATGAATCCGCGCACTCCCAAAGACCCCGCAGGGGTGCGCCCCCATCGCACCCCTGACGAGGCTCATGGGCTCTCAGAAGAGCTCCATAAGTTGACCATGTGTGGACTATGGGGCCCCATGTTGACGTTATGACGACTTATGGACCGATTCAGAGAACCCATGGACCGAATCTGAGGCGCCATGGATCGGTTCCGGGGCTCCATGGAGCGGTTCTGGGACGCCATGGGCCTCGTCCGTGAAGCCATGGAGGTCTTCAGCCGGGCCATGGGGCCGATTCGGGCTGACTTGAGCCCGCCCCTCGCTCCCATGCGGAGGGGAAGCATCCTCACGGACCGGGGTGATCCGGTGGGTCACCCCGGCCACCCAGCCCGCAAGCTTCGCCGCCGGGTGGCAACTCGGGCAGTTGCAGCTCTAACGTGTGACCCGGGAGGAACTGATCAAGCACGGCAAACACACGACCCCTTCGGTCAACCTGTCCTATCTATCATAGGTCCGATACCTTGGCTCGGTGCCCGCCCACTCGGCCAAGCGCCTTCCGAGGTCGTCTCCGCGGATCATTCCATGTGGCCCCCAGTACAGATCCGATCCCGCAATGTGCGGCCCTAGTTCGTCGTTGCTGGCAAACGACGTCCACGACCACCAGTCCCGCAGGGTGTACCACCCTCGCGGGCCCCCAGTCGCATCCACGCGCAGTCCTTCGCGCGGAACACGCTGCGCTTCACCGAGCCACTCGTACTTCACATGGTCGTCAGCCAAGACCATGGTTTCGTCGAATATGGCCAGTAGCACGAAGAAGAGCACGAATGCCATCGCAACTGAAGCAAATCCAAGGGCATATCGAGACCGCTTTGAATTGGTCGCCTCCTTTCGGGTTTGCAGCAGATGGGCTCCCACAAAAACGGGACCCATCAGCGAGAACGTGACTGCAGCGGGAATAGGGATGGGTGAGACCAGGATCAAAAACGCGTACAGCGCAACGACGCCATTGTACAAAGTCACCCGGAGCTTCTTGGCTTTGATCGAGTCCCTGACGACACTTGCCACAGTTATTAGCAAGAAGGCAGCGCAAATCACCCACTCGGTAGCTGGCCCGATCGACCTGTACGTCTCGACCACGCAGTCAGTATACTGGTCAATGGGCTCGGGGTGACCGACCGGCTCACCCCGGCCACCCGACCGGTGGACGATGATGGCTGAAACCAGTGCAGTAACTGCGGCAATACCGATCACGTCAAAAAGTGTGTGGTACCGCTCGTTTGCACGGCCCTCCTGCTCTCCACAGTGACCAACTCCCAGGTCGGTCGAACGCACCTGAGCCTTGAATCGTTAGTGGGCGACAGCGAGACGGTGGTCGTTGGGCAAATCACACAGCTTGAATTCAAACTTCCCGCTGGCAAATTAGACAACGAATGGGCGTACATCACCCTCCAGATCGACAAGACGATCAAGGGCAAGACGAGGAAATCGATCCAGCTCGTATCTCAATCGATATACGGGAAGGATGTCTACATGCAGTGGATGCAGTTCGCTAGCGAACTCATTGTGTTCGTCCCCTATCGCGAGGCCGGAGAATTCCACGATCCGACCATCCAGCGCTTAGACAATACAGACGACGGAGACTTGAAAAAGCCTTACCTTCGAAAGTGGCGGGCGATGTTCTCGATGGACTTCTACCTACTTGACAGCCGAGACGCAATCTTGGATGCGGCGCACAAGTTCATGAAGAAAAACAAGGGGCGGGTTGCGGTCCTTCAAATCGCCGATTGCCCGCCGATCCGCTCACACAGACTGCAATCGCCAGGCGACGTGAACACCACCCACTTGCCCAACGTGCCAGAAGTAAAGAACATGGCGACCGAGATGGTCGAGCACCCTGAGCGCTGGCTGGACCGACACTCTGGCGCGTTCGATTTCCTGCGGAACAAGCCGATGACTCCTGTCGAGGTGGTCCAGCGGTTGGGAGCGGGAATACTGGCCGCGATTGAGAAAGCGCAGGACGGGCGGGTTGCTGACCGTCTCCTTCGACCCGCTCAGGATGACGGTCGCACTGGACCCCAGTGATCAACCGGCCCCCGAACGTCCGAACCCCTAGGCCCGCATCAGGCATAATCCGGGTTTAGGGCACGACGCTCTAAGCATGAAGAAGATCCTCGTCATCGGTAGCGGGCCGATCATCATCGGGCAAGCGGCCGAGTTCGACTACGCCGGCACCCAGGCCTGCAAGAGCCTTCGTGAAGAGGGCTACGAGGTCGTTCTCATCAACTCCAACCCCGCGACGATCATGACCGACGCCGAGATGGCGGACGCGGTCTACATCGAGCCGCTCACCGTCGACTTCTGCGAGCGCGGGATCGCAAAGGAGAGGCCCGATGGGCTCCTGCCAACGCTTGGCGGGCAGACAGGGCTCAACTTGGCCAGCCAGCTCGCGGATCAGGGAATCTTGGAGAAGTACGGCGTCAAGATGCTCGGCACACCTCTCGAGGCGATCAGGAAGGCGGAGGACCGCGAGCTGTTCCGCACGCTTATGCAAGAAATCCAGGAGCCGGTGCCGGAGAGCTGGATCGTCGAGAACGATGACGAGCTCCGCGCCGCGCTCGACGAAGTGCCCTATCCGTGCATCGTCCGACCCGCGTACACGCTGGGCGGGACCGGTGGCGGAGTCGCGTACACGCCCGACGAGCTTTGGGAGATCGGTAGGAAGGGACTGAAGCTCTCGATGCGCTCGCAGCTCATGATTGAGCGGTCTTTGCTCGGGTGGAAGGAGATCGAGTACGAGGTGATGCGCGACCGGCTCGGCAACTGCATCACCGTGTGCAACATGGAGAACTTCGACCCGATGGGCGTGCACACGGGGGACTCGATCGTCATCGCTCCTTCGCAAACGCTCAGCGACATCGAGTACCACATGATGCGCACAGCTTCTTTGAAGATCATTAATGCGCTCGGGATCGAGGGCGGGTGCAACGTGCAGATGGCGCTGAACCCTGATTCTTTCGACTACTACATTATTGAAGTGAACCCGCGCGTGTCGCGCTCGTCGGCGCTTGCGTCGAAAGCGACCGGGTATCCGATCGCGCGCGTGGCGGCAAAGATCGCGGTGGGCCGGACCCTCGACGAGATCGAGAACATGGTCACGAAGACGACGAAGGCGTGCTTCGAGCCCGCGCTCGACTACTGCGTGGTAAAGATCCCCCGATGGCCCTTCGACAAGTTCGCTTCGGGGGACCGCCACTTGTCCTCGCAGATGAAGGCGACCGGCGAAGTGATGGCGATCGACCGTACTTTCGAGTCCGCGCTCATGAAGGCGATCCGCGGCCTTGAGGTGAAGCAGAAGGACCTGCGACACCCGCGGTTACAGGCGTTCACCGACGAGCAGTTGGAGAACGCTCTGCGAAAACCCACTGACGAGCGGCTTTGGGCCATAGCAGAGGCCCTGCGACGGTCATGGAGCATTGAAAGGGTCTACGACCTCTCGCGCGTGGACGATTGGTTCTTGGAGAAGATGCTGCAACTCTTGATGATTGAGGGACGGCTGGTCGTAGCCCGCGTCACGATGGGTGAGTTTGAGGACGTCGGACAGCTCATCCATGAGGCGTTCCTGATCGGGTTCCCATCGCCGACGATCAAGAGCCTGCTGTGCGCCACGGACTACGATATCGCATGCCTTGAAGAAGCAGGCTCCGTTTCAATCAAGGATCTGATGGACGTCGATCACAAGCTGCTCGAGAGGCTCATCGAGATGATCGAGTATGTGCCGAGCTTGGAGCGGTGCGTGCCTACGGTCGGAAAGATGGGGGCGTTTGACTTGGGTGTCGATGCTTACCAAGGGCAGAGTCCGACCTATGGCGCCATGCTTGCGCTCCGTGATGAGGCAGCGAGCTGCGACCTCGGATCGTGGCTGCCCGAGCCCCTAGCATCGGCGACCTGCCGCGACTACTTGGTCTTTGCGAAGAAAGCCCTTGGGGACATCGAGCGCCTGAAGATCCAGCCGGTCTTCAAGATGGTCGACACTTGCGCCGGAGAGTTCGAGTCCGCCACGCCCTACTACTACGGCACCTTCGAAACCGAGGACGACGCTTTGGGTTCCGGAGCGTAGCGAAAAAGTTTATTGGAACTACCGGCCAACGGTCGCATTCTGACCTCTGAGAGCAGGGCGCGTTTGAGTGCGTCCTGTCAGAAGACTCACAGGATTCGACTTACACGCCGATCCCCAAAGACACTCACAGCCCCCGTCCCACGTGGCGGGGGCCATTTTGTGCAATTCGTGTAAAGTCTAGGTTATCGAGCGACGGACAGGGGAACTTTGAACCTGTTTCGCCCGTTCTGCACCATGGATCGCCGCATTTGTGCGGCCGAGAGGTAATTGGTAAAAATGACAAAGAACGTCCTTATAGCCGCGATCAGCGCCGCCGCGCTGGCAGCCATTTACGGATTCAGCGGAGTTGAGTCCGGCCTAAAGGTCGGCGAATCCGTCACGCCGTTCCACCCCACCCACATTTCCGGTCCAGACAAGGGAACAGAGACCTGTCCGCCTTGCAAGTACGGCTCGGTTCCGGCTGTGCAGGCATGGATCGCGCCGCAAGAGAAGGCCGAGGTCGTCGCATCGATCGGCAAGGTGCTCGAGGGCTCTGAGGCGAAGTACGAGAAGTCTTCGTTCCAAGGCTTCATGATCATGCTCACCCGTTGCGACGCGTGCGTCGAGAAGGCCAACGTGTACGCAACCGGCGCCAAGACAAGTAAGATCGGCATTGCCACGCTCGCGGTCACCAATGAGGCCATCAAGAACTACAAGGTCAACGTCGACAAGGAGATGCTCAATACGATCTTTGTCTACAAGAACAAGAAGGTCGTCGAGAAGTTCGTCAACCTCACGAACAGCAAGGAAGACATCGCGAAGCTCGAAGCGGCGATCGCCAAGGCGAGCTCATAAGCTCGAAGTAAGACTACCAAGCGGGCGGCCCGGATGGGCCGCCCGCTTTTCTTTGCGGGACTCGGGACTCGGTTCTAAAGGGCTGCATAATAGACCAGCCGCATGAAGCCCACCGTCCTCGTCCTTGGGTCTGGACCGATCAGGATCGGCCAGGGGATCGAGTTTGACTATTCCTGCGTCCACTGCGTCTGGGCGCTCGAACAGATGGGCTATCGGGCCGTCATCATCAACAACAACCCCGAGACGGTCAGCACCGACTTTGACACTGGCGACGGCCTCTACTTCGAGCCTGTTACGCTCGAAGACGTGCTCGACGTGATCGCTCACGAAAAGCCGCTCGGTGTCGTGGCGCAGTTCGGCGGGCAGACGGCGATCAACCTCGCGGAAGGGCTTTCGCGCGCAGGCGTCAGCATCCTCGGAACGCAACCTGACGCGATAGCGCTGGCCGAGGACAGAGACCAGTTCGAAAAGCTGCTGACAGAACTAGGCGTGCCCAAGCCGCCTGGCCGAGCGGTGCGGTCGCTAGAAGAGGCGGAGCACGTCGCCGACGAAATCGGATATCCGGTCTTGGTGCGGCCATCGTTCGTCCTTGGCGGACGCGCGATGGAGATCGTGTACGACTCAGGGCAGCTCGTCGGCTTCTACAACGAGGCTGAGGACGCGAACCCTGGGCAGCCTGTGCTCGTCGACAAGTACTTCTTGGGCGTCGAGGCAGAGGTCGACGTCATCAGCGACGGCACGGACACGCTCTTACCTGGGATCATGCAGCATATCGAGCGTGCTGGTATCCATAGCGGCGATTCGATGGCCGTGTATCCTCCTGTGTCGCTCAGTGACGAAGTGCAAAGGCAGATTGTCGTGTCCGCGTGCTCGATCGCAAGAAGGCTTGGCATCAAAGGGATCATGAACATCCAATACGTGATCGTAAACGAGGTCGCGTTCGTTCTCGAGGTCAACCCGCGAGCAAGCCGCACAGTCCCTTATCTCTCAAAGGTGACTGGCATTCCGATGGTACAGCTCGCCACGCGTACGATGATGGGCGAGCGGCTCGTCGACCGGGGCTACTCGAGCGGACTGTGGTCGTTGTCTAGCCGCCGCGTCCTTCCCGAGTCTGCGTTCATCGACGGCACGCCAAAGATTCCCGAGCCATCCCTGTACGCTGTCAAGGCTCCCGTGTTCAGCTTTCAAAAGCTTGGCCATGTGGAACCCAGCCTCGGGCCAGAGATGAAGTCGACCGGCGAAGTACTCGGAATCGATTACACGTACGTCAGCGCGCTCTACAAGGCTCTCATCGCCAGCGGCATCCAGTTCCGACCGAAGGGCAAAGTGATCCTGACCGTTCGCGAGAGCGACAAGGCTCAGGCCGTCGAAATAGGAAAGCAGTTCGTCGACCGCGGTTACGAAGTCATGTGCACGCCGGGAACTGGTGAAGCGCTGCGACAGCACGGCGTCCAATGTGACGTCGTCAACAAGATCAAGGACGGCTCACCAAACCTCCTCGAGCTCCTTTTTTCTGGCGGGGTCAGTTTGATGATTAACACGCCGGAAGCAGGGCAGAAGTCGGGCAGCGACGCGAGCCGGATCAGGCGTGCGTGCATCGAGACCGGGGTCGCCTGCATCACGAGCATCGACACAGCGCAGGCCCTGGCTGACGCGCTCGAGGTTTTCGAAGACCCATCAAAGGCGAGTTGCGAACCGTTCGTGCGCTACGTCGAGGGTGCAAAGCCCGTAGTACAATAGAAACATGGCGGACGAACACGCCGAAGAACCGGAAGACCTGGAAACGCCGCCGTCGTTCTTTCCTTATGAGTTCGACGAACTGCCGGAAGGCGTGGAGCTCAACCGCGACCTCGTCGAGGTGCAGTTTGACCACATCGTCGTCTCCGAGACCGAGGATGAGCGGCGCTACTACGTGCTCCTCACCGACGGACGTCGACACCTGATGATCGTGATCGGCGGGTTCGAGGCGACGGCGATAAGCTATGGTGCGGAGGGCGTGCAGACTGACAGGCCCATGACGCACGACCTGCTCGTGCGGTTCGTCGACGCGTTCGTCGGGCGCGTTGACCGTGTAGTCATTGACGACCTCTGGTCATCGACGTACTTCGCGAAGATCTATCTCAAGAAGGGACAAGAAGAGTTCGAGATCGATGCGCGCCCGTCCGACGCGATCGCTCTCGCCGTCCGGCTGAAGGTTCCAATCTTCGCTATCGAAGGGATTCTTCGAGACTAAGGACTACTCGAGCCCTAGGGCGGGCAGCAACTCTCTAAGATCAGTGATCGTCAGCTCCGGCTCGGGCCCGCCTTCCGGCTTCGGCTCGGGAACCCCGGTCTTCGACGTCGGTGGGACGTCCGATGGGCGCCTCACCCAAGCGTGTCGCCAATTGGCGTTCTGGGCAGTGATCACGTCGTGCTTGTAGCTGTTGCCGACGAATAGGACCTCTTCTCCTTTGAATCCGCTCAGCTCTTCCGCGAGCCGCGTAACGATGGGGTCAGGCTTTCCAACGCCGATCTCGCCTTCAATCAGGACGTAGTCGAAGTATTTGCCGATATGCAAGGTCTCGATCTCTTGCCTCTGGATGTCGGCGGGGCCGTTCGTGATCAGGCCGAGCTTGTAGTTCTTGTGCAGCCTTTCAAGGACTTCGGGTACTTCCGGGAACAGTTCCAACGCCGCGTGGCGCTCGACGTAATAAGTGTGCGAAAGCCGCTCAGCCAAGTCTTCGTCATAGCTGCCTGCACGCTCTAGCACGCGCCGCATC
>JANWJY010000055.1 GCA_025451715.1 Fimbriimonadaceae bacterium
ACGCGCTTGAGGAGAAGGGACCTCACTGAAAATCCCAGTTAAGTGCCGCTTGCCGCCGACGTCGTACACGACGACTGTGACTTCGAATGTTGCGACTTCCCCGTCACGTTTCCTCACGCCGACCATGATCCTCTTTCCAGCGTCCGATTCTTCTAACGCAAGCGGATGTGAGTGTCCTTCAGCCGCAAGTTTTCCCAACGGCTTTCCGACCAGCTCGTGGCTCAAGTAGCCGAACGCCCGCTCCGCTCTCGGGTTTAAACTCTCGATGATGCCCGCGGAATCGATTGACACGATCACCTCCGACGACGAGTTAACTAGCGCTGAGTACTGTAGCACTTGCTCAGCAAGTGCGCTGTGCGCTTCCTGTAGTTCCGTCACGTCCGTTAGCACGCCCGACCATGACACTTCTCCGTCGTCGCTGGCACGTGGCCGGGCACTCATTCTGAGCCACTTTTTACGGCCGGTGGCCAGGGTGACCAGCCCCTCCCATAAGAGGTCGGACATGTCGCGGCGTGTACGGACAAGGTCGCGATAGAGGCCCGCCTTGTCTTGGTCGTGGATCAAGCGCAAGAACGACTCGGGCCTGGCCCGCAGTTCCTCAGGAGGAAGATCGAGGAGCGAGTACGAGCCAGCACTGACATAAGTGAACTCGGGTTTGACCTCGTCGTGCAATGCGAGCTCGAACACCATCCCCGGCACCAAAGACGCTAACCGCTCTAACCGGTCTTCGCTCCTCGCAGTCGACTCCATCGATCTTCGCTGGGCCGTGATGTCGGTCCACGACCCGACGACGTCTGCGGTAGCGCTGCCGCTCGACACGATGCGCACGTCGTCTCGCACCCAAACGTAGTCGTTGCTGATCGTTCGGAGTCGATACTCTGCCGTGGACCGGCCATGGTCGACGAACCGCTGCTCGTGGGCGCGAAACGCCGTGCGGTCGGATTCGTGGACAGACTCCGCACCGAACACCGACCGACCCGCCAACTGCTCAGGGACATAACCGAGCAGCGTGCGGATGTTTGGTGCGACTGAGACGATTCTGTACGGCGAATACGGTTCGCACTCGTAAACGACGGTCGGCGACTCCGAGAGAAGGTAGTCCAAGCGATCCTTCGTCTTTCTCAGCGCCTCTTGGGCCTCCTTCGCTATTGTCACGTCGATCACGACGCCGTCCCACACGGTGCTCCCGTCGCTGTGTCGCATGGGGCGAGACATGACTTGGATCCAAGCCGCCGTCCCGTCGGGCCGGCCGATCTGACCAGTCCATGAAAAGTCGGCGAGCTGCTGACGAGATGCCTCGATCGCCTCCATCAAACCCGCCCGTTCATCGTCGTGAACCATGTCCATGACTTGCATCGGCATCGATTCCGCAACGTCGCTGGTGACGCCGAAAACGTCAACGCAGCCTGCACTCATGTACGGGATCGATATCGCGCCGTCTGCCCCGATGGCAAACTGGAAAATCACCCCCGGTGTGCGATCCGAGATGCGCTCGAACCTCCCCTCCGACTCTTGCAGACGCTGTTCGAGACCGCGCCGCACTGAAACGTCTTGCAATGTGCCGTGGATGAGCGTTGGGGACCCGTCAGTGTCCCGCTGATACACGGACGCGCGGCTGCGGACCCACACTGGACCGCCATCGGGCCTGCTTACCATAAACTCTGCTTGCGCGGACTCGCCGTCCTCAAGGCTGGTCACTTTCAAAATGTGTGCGTACAGCGCCTCCCTGTGATGTTGGAGTACGTGGTCCTCAAGAATGGTCCCTGACTCAAGCCCCGCATCACCAAGAAGTTCTCCAATTGGTCGGTTTGTGTAAACGTATTCGCGCGCTCGCACGTCGTAGACGTACTCGATGTCCGGGATGTTGCTCGACAGAGCCTGAAGCAGGCTTATCCCTTGCTCGAGCTTCGCCCTCACCGTTGCGTCCGTCGTCACGTCCCTGACAGTCCCGAAGACGATTGGGTAATCGTCCTGGTGCGCGCGGACCGCACAGTACTCGACCCATCGGACGTCGCCTCCCTTCACGTTTCGGACGGTAGCGCAATGCGACCCTTCGAGATTCCTCACACGCTCTAGCCACTCCGAAACTCGAACGGAGTCGTCCGGGTGCGCGCCGTCTGCTATAGAATCGGCGGATGCACGGAGCGAGTCGGTCCGGAGGATACGTCCCGCGTGAGAACTGAGCTGCAACACGCCGTGCACCGTGTCGAGCTTCCACGACCCGTAACCGCCGGCGGTCTCGATCCCATCTCTGTCGTCCAGTGCGATCGACAGTTCGTGAGCGGTTTCTCTGTGCGCTGACTCTCGACGCCCAATTGCGACCAAGGCGCACAGCGTTACAATCGCAAGCGTCGCAACCATTAGCCCTGCTGCAGCTGCCGTAATGCCACCCGCGAAAAGAAGGGAGAACGGTATCGCGACGATTGGCAAAAGTGTCGAGGTCGCGCATACTGCGAGCAAGAACCGCCGCGCTCTAGGCGCCTCGCCGCCCGGCTTGAAGCCGTCTCCCGTAGCGCTTTCGTGCAACGCGCAGACCGCACAAGCCTGGGCTACCAGCGCATTGATCGCGGAAACTAGTTGCACGCTTACCGGAGCACCGCTCGAAAGCACGAACACCAGAGAAGCGAATAACGATGCGCCGATGACGACAAGCGACGACCACTGAGATGCCGACACACCGGCCCGGCTCCTGACTGTAGCCAAGAACAAGACGATCGCGCCTGCGGCGATCCATATCTCGGCTCGCGCCTGCGGCCACACGCCTTCTGGCGTTGACCAAAGTGTGAACGCACCCTCCATGAACGAGAACGGCGTCGCCTGAACGCTCGTCAGCACGGACGCGCACGCGACCAAAACGAGAACCAGGCCGACCCGCGCGATCCAAAGCGCGACCCGGGACTGCAACGACAGCAGTACTGCGAATGCGCCGAGCAGCAGGATGCATATCGGCACGACCGGAACACGAACGCTCTCAAGAGAAAGTACGCCTGAGACGACTTCCGGAGCCCACAGGAACACAAGTAGGAGCGCGAGGCCGACAAAGGCTAGCGCGGTGCCCCTAACTGACACCACGCGCGACTCATAGCCTAAAGCCTTCTCGACCGACCGCCCCATGCCCAACGAGACCACCGCCCCCGCGAGAGAGTACAGGACGCGCGGGCAGTTATGCCCTTGCCTGGACAAAAACGGGCGTCCGAGAGTCAAGACACTGGCAACTTTGCGGTGCGCACGAAGGGTCCGGGAGCTCGGCAGACCGGTGGGTAGAATGCCCTTGCCCCCTGCCAGAAAGGCACTTTGCCACGGCTCGCCGCCTTCCATTCCAGGGGACGAACACACAAAATGACGCAGATCAAGGAACAGCCGAAGCCCCTGTCCAGCGAAAAGTTCGACACCGACGTCGTCGTCATCGGAGGCGGGCCGGGCGGCTACGTCGCTGCGATCCGCGCAGCACAGCTCGGTGCAAACGTCACAGTGGTCGAGAAGGAGTACCTCGGCGGCACCTGTCTTAACTGGGGGTGTATTCCAAGCAAGGTCTGGATCGCGAGCGCCGAGGCGTACCAACACGTCAAGCACGCCGACGCCTTCGGCGTGACGATCAAGGGAGAAGTCGGCTATGACTTCGCAAAGATGCAAGCGCGCAAGGACAAGATCGTCCAAACCCAGCGCGGCGGCATCGGGTCACTGTTCAAGAAGAACGGGATCGCACACGTCGAGGGCTACGCATCGTTCGTCGACAGGAACACGATCGAAGTCGAAAAGGACGGCAAGAAGCAGAAACTCAAGGCGAAGAGCTTCATCATCGCGACCGGCTCAGCGATCATCGTTCCCAAGATCCCCGGTCTCGAGGGCGGAGTGAAAGAGGGGATCTGGACCAGTGACGAAGCCGTTAACGCGCCCTTCATGCCTAAGAAGATGGTTGTCATCGGCGGTGGCGTGATCGGCGTCGAGTTTGCCTATGTGTTCAACGCGCTCGGGTGCGAGGTCACCGTCGTCGAGATGATGCCCAAGCTGATCCCGATGATGGACGAGGACCTCAGCACCGAACTGGGCAAGCTGTTCACAAGGCAAGGCGTCAAGGTCATGACCGGCAGCGCGGTCGAAAAGCTCACAAAGACGAAGGGCGGCTGGAAGGTTGGCGTGAAGTCGGGCAACGAGGTTAAAGAACTCGATGCCGACGTCGTGCTCGTCGCGGTCGGGCGGCGCGCGTTCACCGACAACCACAACCTGGAAAAGATCGGCGTCAAGACCAGCCGAACAGGAATCGAGGTCAAGGACACGATGCAAAGCAGCGTCGAGAACATCTACGCGATCGGCGACGTCAACGGCATCATCCAGCTCGCGCACGTCGCCTCATACCAGGGCCATATCGCCGCTGAGAACATCGTCCGCGGGGCGCAGAGGAAGGCTGACCACAAGGCGATCCCCAACTGCATCTATACAGTCCCTGAAGTCGCCTCGGTCGGTCTGACCGAGGGGCAGGCGCGCGAGCAGGGCTATGACGTCACCGTCGGCAAGTTCATGTTCCGGCCGCTCGGTAAGGCGATGGCCTCAACGCACCAGGACGGATTTGTGAAGGTCGTCGCGGAAAAGAAGTACGGCGAGGTGCTCGGTGTCCACATGGTCGGACACGGCGTGACCGACATGATCCACCAGGCCGTCGTCGCGATCAAGCTCGAGGCGACGCTCGATGTGATGGTGGACACGATCCATGCACACCCCACGATGTCCGAGGCCGTGCTCGAAGCCTACGAGGACGCCATGGGCCACGCGATCCACAAGTAGCCGCTCTATTCCCCTCTCCCCTCTGGGGGAGAGGGGTTAGGGGTGAGGGGCCGCACGACCCCAAAGTACTCCTTCACGTCCGGCTTCAACCACGCGATCAAAAGCGGCACACACAATGGCGTCAGAACACAGCTTGTCGCGCCAAAGATGATGTGCACGAGGTGCGCGACCCACGTCTTTCTATTGTCCGGCGCATACGGCAGCGAGAAGGCCGTAATCCCGAACACGACCCCCATCGCCAGCAACGACCACCCGACAGAGCTGACGGCCGTGACGACGATCTGGGTCGTCTCCTGGTCGACCGCCTGTTCGCTGAGCTGCGGAACCGAGTTCACCACTCCATAGGGGTCGCGAACGATCTTCAACCCGTGGAACGCCGTGTAGAAGTTCAGCGCAGAGAAGCAGTAGCAATAGACCTTGTACCAAACGATCGCTCTGGGCTTCGCCGCCACACTAGGAGTATCCCAGGTCGCACGCGCGCTACGGGTCAAACTTGTCAGCAGGACCGTGACGATCCGCCCCCTCGCACCGACCGACTCGATGTTAGAGATGACCGCCCTGGTCCGCTCGGCCTACCAGCGCCTGGCCGACATGGGCCTCCAGTTCATGGGCACGTGGCAGAGCGAGGACGACACAAGGGAGAGGTGCGTGGAGGGCCACTGCCTCGTCGCCGAGCACGAAGGCAGGCTCGTCGGCACCGTCACCGTCCGCAACCCGGACTGCGAAGAGGATCCGGAGTGGTACCGACGCAAAGGCGTCTGGGTCATCGGGCAGTTCGCGGTCTCACCCGAATTGCAGAACGGTGGTCTCGGATCGAAGCTTATGCTCGAGGCAGAAGGCTACGCGTTTTCAAACGGCGGGACGGAGGTCGCCATTGACACTGCCGAAAGCGCCGCGCACCTCATCGACTTCTACAGGAAGCGGGGCTATCGGCTCGTCGGCACGGTCGACTGGGACGGCACGAACTACGTCAGCGTGATCATGAGTAAGAGGATTCGCCCAGAGCTCACGACCGAACGTCTGACCCTCCGTGAGCTGTGCGCGGAAGACGTGCCGATCATCCAGTCGCACTGGGCGGACGAGCGGTTCCAGTCCGCCTATCCGCCGGGCCGGCTTACGCCAGAGCACTGCAAGGAAGTGTTCGAGCAAGAGCTCGACGCGATCGAGGTCTATCCGCGTACGGGCTACCACTGGGCCATCGTCAAGGACGCCCAGATGATCGGGACCATTCGCCTCACATTTGAAAAGAGCGAGACGGCAAGCATCGGTTATGGGCTCGCGGCCGACCACTGGGGCCAAGGGATCGCGACCGAGGCCGTGCGCGAGGTCTTGCGGTACGCGTTCGAGGAGGTGGGCCTCCACCGTCTTCAGGCCTTCGTCTACGCACCTAACAACGCATCAAGGAACGTGCTTGAGAAGTGCGGCTTTACGTACGAGGGCGCAATGCGCGAAAAGATCGCGTGGGGCGACTCCCGGGTCGACGACAACATCTACGGGCTGCTACGCACCGAGTGGAACTCGGACTAGCGCCGCCTACCCGGCAGCTTCCGCTTCTCTTCCCCGATGCGACCGGAACTGACGCCGATCAGCTTGCGCAGCGCATGGATCTCGTCTCGCACCTGCGCCGCGCGCTCGAACTCCATGTTCTTCGCCAGCTCCTTCATCTGCGTCTCCAACTGGCCGATCAGGATCGGCACGTCCTCGATCATCACCGGCGCTGCGGGGTCGAACGTCTTGTCGCCATATGCCGCCTGCGTCTCCGCTACCATGTCGTGCGAGCGCACCGTGTCGCGCACGGCCTTGTGCACCGTCTGCGGCGTGATTCCGTGCTCGACGTTGTACGCTTGTTGCACTTCCCGCCTTCGGTTTGTCTCCGCGATCGCGCGCTCCATCGAGCCGGTCACGTTGTCGGCATAGAGGATCACCTTCCCACCC
>JANWJY010000056.1 GCA_025451715.1 Fimbriimonadaceae bacterium
CGGAGTATCGCGGCTTGTCCGTCCCGGCTTTGCAAAAGTTACGCCGGAACTTGGCGGCACAGGGCGCGGAGTACTCCGTCGTCAAGAACACGCTGTTCAAAAGGGCTGCGGGCGACGATGCCGAGAAGTTTCCTGAAGCGATGACGAGCGGGCCGACCGCCGTCGCTTTCGTCTACAAGGACGAAATGGCGACGACCAAGGCGCTGTTCGACTTCATCAAGGAACAGAAGGCGTTTGTCGTCAAGGGTGGGTTCCTCGAAGGAAAGCTGTACGACGGTGCCCAGATGGAGGCGCTTTCGAAGCTCCCGCCGAAGGACGTACTGATGGCGCAGTTGATCGGCGTGATCGCTGCCCCGCTCAGCAACATCGTCGGAACGATCCAAGAGATCTACGCCGCACCGATCCGCGCGATCGGCGCGGTCGCCGACAAGGCCGCCGAGAACGCACCCGCCCCCGCTAAGGCCGAGGCCCCCGTGGCCGAAGCCCCTACCGCGGAAGCGCCAGCTCCCGAGGCACCCGCTGAAGAAGCGCCAGCCGCAGAAGCTGCTCCAGAGACAGAACCGACCGCCGAAGCTCCCGCAGAGGCTACGACCGAAACCACAGAGGAAACAAACTAAATGCCAGCAACGATCGAGAAAATCGTAGAAGACATCAGCAAGCTCACCGCTGTTGAGCTCAGCGACCTTAAAAAGGCGCTCGAGGAGAAGTTCGACGTGACCGCGGCCGCCCCGATGGGGATGCCGATGATGATGGCCGGAGCGGCAGCCGCCGAGCCGGTCGAGGAGAAGACCGAGTTCAACATCGTTCTCAAGGACTCAGGCGCCGAGAAGCTCAAGGTCATCAAGGTGGTCCGCGAGATCACCGGCCTTGGCTTGAAGGAGGCCAAGGACCTCGTCGACGGCGCACCGAACACGATCAAGGAGAACGCTCCGAAGGCCGAGGCCGAGGAGATCAAGAAGAAGATCGAAGAGGTCGGCGGAAAGGTCGAGCTCAAGTAGCCTCTAGGGAGGTTCGGACGTCCGAAAGGTAGAAATCGGCCCGCGCTGGATCATCCAGTGCGGGCCCTCTTCTTTCCGTCCCTACTGTTCCCGGCGACGGTGACGCCTAGCCATCACCGCGACCCCAAGTGCAAGTACGCAGAGCGTCCCGGGTTCTGGGACCGCAGTGAGCTGCGCCGCGAAGTTGGCATACGGCTGGCCGCCCCAACTGTATGGCGTCCACTCGGAGCCCATGTCGGAGAGCCAAAAGAAGTCGTCTGAGAAGCCGATCGTCGCGGGATTGTAGTACGCAGGGCCCAGCTCTCCCACCGAGCCTTGACGGTTGTACGCTTGCACGGTCCACACAAAGTGGTCTGGGACTACGATGTTCGGGATTGCAAACGTGTACTCGTTCATACCGGCGATGGTCGGGACGTCAGGGATGACGTCGCTATCGTAAAACGCATCCACAGGAATCTGGCTGAGCTCGTCCAAGTTGCGAAACCGCACCTGCAGATCGATCGTGCCAGGCTCCGTGCCCCTGTAGAAGAACAGGAGCTTGAGCTCAACGATCTCTCGCTGCGTTCCTCCCAGCCAAATGTCGTCGCCTGCTTCTGCGCTGTCGTCGCGCCACTCCGGCAAGAGCGGCATGTTCGTGCCGAGCGAGTTCGTGGTGTTGTCGTACACCACCTGTTGCGCGAAGGCTACCGATGGGATGCAGACCAGGATCGGTAGCCAGCGCTTCATCAGTTGAACTTGAACCCGACGACGTCGAAGTGAATGGGCCGAGCGGCGATCGGTGGCGTGCCGAGGGCGTGAGTGAACCTCGCCTTCACTTCTCGTGTGTCGCTCTTGACGTAGTTACCGACTCCGGTTGTCAGCTCGACAGAGTAGAACGAGTCCGAGAGCGTCGAGGGTCTCGCGTCCACCAGGACCCAGTCCGAGATTATCCAGTTCCAGAGCTGGATCCTTCTCTCCGCTCCGGTGCTCGGAGAGGCGGAATCGCGAGACTCGACGCCGATCGTCATACTCGTCACCGGACCCAGCGGCCCTGTGATGGAAGTCTCGATCCCGAATCCCGTAGTGGCGGTCGGGGCCGCTCCGCGCACAAGCGAGAGGTGATTGTTGTCCGAGTCCTTGAGGCTAAGCAGGTTGCCAGCCGTAACGTTCGAGAACACGGTTTGGAAGCTCTCGACCGGCTGTAGCACAAGTGGGCCCCGAGTCACTGCAGTAAGGTTCGGCGCCAGTCCGTTCTTCAATAGTCCAAGCGTAGTGCTCGTTGAACCCGGTGGCACATTGGCGTCGAAGCGGAAGTTGAACACCGACGAGTAGGGCAGCGAGTTCGTAGAAGTCGACCACGAGATCGCCGTGCCCGAAACATTCGAGGTCCATTGGTTGCCTGCGTCCTGGTCGATATCGCGGAACCCGATGTTTGTCACCACTGCCCCGGCCGGCAGAGGGATGGAGAAGTCGTCTACTTGTCGATCGAGGTCGTGGTTGTACACCGCATACTCGTAGTTCCAGGTCCCGTTGCCGTTGTTCGTCACTTTGACGGCGACGATGACGTCGCCTTCAGTTCGAGGCTCGGCGGTGGACCGCATGTCGCCATAGCGGTTGATCGCTGGGCCCTGGATCTGGCCGCCGTCGATCGTGCTCGCGGTCCAAACGCCACCGTTAACTGAGAAGCTCGCCGCGCGGGAAGACACGTTATTGTAGCGGTCAAAGTCGTTCTTGTTGATGTAGTACGCCTCGTAATAGTACTGAGCTCCAGCGTTTCCGAGATCGGCGTCGCGTACGTCCAGCCGGTGTGCGACCGGGTCTAGGCCGCTTCCGTTGTTGCGGCGCGTGCAGTCCGGCATGTAGCCAGAGAACCACGAGTTTGTGCACTCCCACTCACCGACGAAGGGGTTCACTTCCTTTCGCTCTCCCAAGTAGAAGCGATCGCCGTTGTTGCCCGTGCCGTAAGTGTCCGAGCACGCGGGTCCGAGCTTAGAGCCTGTTCCCGGGTGGTCGCAGGTCCCGCAGTCACCTTGGTTCGTCGCAAAGAACCCGTGTTTGAGCCAGGACCAACCGACTTGCTCGAACCGACCGTTCATCACCCGATAGAGGTTCATCGCTATGACCGGGTGCGTCTCATTCATCGGCGCGTTCCACGGTATGTCCTGAGTTCCCATGTTGCACGAGGTCGTCCGCATCGAGAGCCCGTTCCGCCCGTTGGGGTACGTTCCGGTGCGGCCGAGGACGACAAGTGAACTGAGCTCTGAGATCGCTACGTCGATGTTTGCGCTGGCTGGCTGGATGTCATATCCGCCGTCATGCGGCTCGGTGACGTCTCCGCCGCCGTCGATCGGCTTTGCGTCCGCGAAGACGCTCACCGTGCCGACGAGCATTCCGACGAGGTCTGGACGCCCGAGCCGCTGAGCTGCGCGCAGGGTGAGGTTCATGTCCATCGAGCCGACGACGAGCCTCTGACCCTTGATTTGGAACTCTGTCTTCGGGCTCGAGAGCTCGAAGGCGACGAACGCGTCTCTACCGCTCTTGACGGAAATCGAGAGGCCGTTGGTCGTGACGGTGCTCGGAACGACTGTGAAGCCGGTGGCGTCAAGCGTGCCTTTGTTCCCAGTGATTCTGAAACCGCCCTTGTGGCCTATCGCCCCGCCTTCGTACCTCGTGAACCTTGCCTCCGAAAGTTGGAAGGTCAGGTCTGAATCCTCGATCGCAAATCCGACTGAAGATTCGCTCGTCTCGTCTCCGTCTGCCGTCGACTGGACTTTGAGGGTCAGACCGTTTGACTCAATGGCTGACGTGAAGAAGCTGACTGTCGTCCGCCCTCCAGAGACCATGAGCTCGCGGTCGACGAGTTCATTCGGGGTCTTAGCCGCCCACACCCCAAATCCTGCACCAACGAGAGCAAGCGACGACGATAGACCAAGTACGAACTTTTGCAATTTCCTCTCCAGGCTGCATTCAGCCTCAGATCATTGTGACAGAACTCGCGCCGCATCTGCGCAGCAGACCTGGCAGTTTTGCTTGGATGGACCAATCGCGCTCCGTGCTAGTGGAAAACTCTTGCGCCATTGTTGGCGCCGCAGGTCAATTGGTCTGGATCATTTGGTACGCCTCAATGACGTCGCCAGCCTTGAAATCCGTCCAATCCTCGAAGCGCACTCCGCAGTCCTGTCCGGCGGACATTTCGCGCTGGTCTTCCTTCACGTTGCGAAGGCTCGTGATCTTTCCCGCAAAGACGATCTCAGTGCCGCGCTTGACCCGGCACATGCTGCCGCGGACGACCTTGCCGTCGGTGACGTGGCAGCCCGCTACAATGCCTGCCTTGGTCAGCTTGAAGACGGCCCTGACCTCGACGGTACCGAGGTACTCCTCTTCGAACTTCGGCTCGAGCATGCCCTTGACGGCTTTTTCAATGTCCTCCACGAGCTCGTAAATGATCTTGTAGGTGCGGACTTCGACTTTTTGTCGCTCGGCCTCGATCTTCGCTCCAGCTTCGGGCTTTACGTTGAAGCCCACGACGATCGCTCGCGCCGCGCTTGCCAGCAGGATGTCGGAGTCTGTGACGGTGCCGACGCCAGAGTGCAAAACGCGGACCCTGACCTCGGCGTGCTCGAGCTTTTCCAGCATTCCCTTGACCGCTTCGACCGAGCCTTGAACGTCGGCCTTGACGATGAGGTTGAGGTCTTTGATGCCGTCGTCGGTGCCGGCGGAAACGAGGTCCTTAAGCGACACTTTGCGACGCATCGGACGGAGCTCGATCTCGCGGTCAACCGCGACTCGGGCATCGGCCTTTGCGCGCGCCTCGCGCTCGTCCTTAGCCCCCTCGACAACGTCGCCCGCGCCGGGCACGTCGTTGAGGCCGAGGATCTCGGCGGGCATCGACGGTCCGGCGTCCTTGATCCGCTGGCCTGACCAGTCGTCCATGGCTTTGATCTTGCCCCAGGTGTTGCCCACGACTACCACGTCGCCTACTTTGAGCGTCCCGTTCTCCACCAGAACCGTGGCGACAGGACCGCGGCCTTTCTCGAGCTGCGCCTCAATGACGACGCCCTTCAAGTCACCGCGAGGGTCCGCCTTGAGGTCGAGCACCTCGGCTTGCAAGAGGATCATCTCAAGGAGGTTGGGGACACCTTCGCCAGTCAACGCTGACACGTTGCAAGTGATCACCTGGCCGCCGAACGCCTCTGCGACGAGCTCGTGCTGCATGAGCTGCTGCAACACCCGTTCAGGGTTTGCGCCTTGCACATCGATCTTGTTGACCGCGACGATGATCGGAACCTCCGCGCTCTTTGCGTGGTTGATTGCTTCGACCGTCTGAGGCATGATTCCGTCATCCGCGGCAACGACGAGAATGGCAATGTCGGTTACGGAAGCGCCCCGAGCGCGCATTGCGGTAAAGGCTGCGTGGCCCGGAGTGTCCAAGAATGTGATGACGCCGTCTTTGACCTTGACCTGATACGCGCCGATGTGCTGCGTGATCCCCCCGAACTCCTTGGCTGTGACGTTTGTCTTGCGGATGTAATCGAGCAGCGAGGTCTTACCATGGTCGACGTGGCCGAGGATCGTCACGACCGGCGGCCTGGGCTCGTTGGAATCTTTGCTTACGGCTGTATCAGCGCCGTGCGCGGGTTTCGGCTTCGGTGCCGCCACCTGGCCCCACTCGACCCTGTAGCCGAACTCACCGGTAAGCCTTTCGACGACATCTGCATCCAGAGTCGTGGTCAGAGTTGCCATGACCTTGACTTTGACCATGAGCGTCTTGAGGACCTCTTTGTCCGGGACACCGATCGCCGCTGCAACGTCGCGCGGAGTGCGGCCGGGTGCCAAGCGTACAACCTTGTTTGAGCCCATCTCTTTGATGGCCTCTTTGATCAGGCCGAGCGTGTCGTCGTCAGAGTCGAACTGTCCCTGCTCGTGACCGACGCCAAGGTCGTCCAGTACGCCGGCAAGCTGCCCGGGCGCGACCCCGAACTCCGACGCGATCTGGGTGATCGAACGCTGCATTCCCGTCTGTTTTACCTCTGGTGGCATTGAAGCTCCTGGGCGAGGCTCAGGCTCGCGGCCGGGTCTATTGGCTGCTTCAGTGCGCGACTCAGTCGGTCGCTATCAGCGATCCCGGACAGACACTCTTTATCTGGGCAGACATACGCGCTTCTTCCGATCCCGTTCGCGGTGGTAAGTTGGCCGCTCTCGTTGCGTCTGATCCGGACGAGGTCGCTTTGTGCGCGCTTCGTCCGGCAGACGCAGCAGGTGCGCTCTATTCGCTGGACGCTGGCTCCTGCGCCGGCGCTTCCGCGGGGACCGTTACGGGAGTTTCAGGTTCGGCAAGGATCTCGACGGGCTTCGGTGCAAGTCCCGCACGCTCAGCGGCCGCCTGCTCTTCGCTTCTGATGTCGATCTTCCAATCGGTCAGTCTGGCGGCGAGCCGCACGTTCTGACCGCCGCGACCGATCGCGAGCGAGAGCTGGTTGTCCGGCACCACCACGTACGCGCTGTGGTCCTCGTGGTCGAGCTTGATCGAGTTGACCTTTGCGGGGCTCAGGGCGTTGATAATGAACGTCTGCGGGTCCTCGCTGAACGGAACTACGTCGATCTTCTCCGGCCTGAGCTCGTCCATCAGAGTCTGGATTCGCGCACCGCGCTGGCCGACGCACGCTCCGACCGCGTCAATCCGCTCGTCGTGGCTGATGACGGCGAGCTTGCTCCTTTGGCCCGGCTCTCTTGCGATCGCCTTGATCTCGACGAGGCGCTCGGATATCTCTGGCACCTCCATCTCGAGCAGCTTCCTCAAGAGGTTGGGGTGGCTACGGCTGACGATGACCTCGAAGCCGCGCATGCTCTCTTCGATCTTCAGCACGTAGACACGCAGTCTCTCGTTCGGTCTGTAGTCGTCAGTCGGGACCTGTTCTCGCTTGGGCAGTCGCACCTCGTGTCTGCCGACCTGGACGAGCACGCTCGCTTCCTCTCTGCGCGAGATCATCCCGCTGACGACGTCGCCGACTCGCTCGCTAAACTGGTCGTGCAGTCGACGCAGCTCGGCCTCTCGCAGTTTTTGCTGGAGGACCTGCTTGAAGGTCTGTGCGGCGATACGCCCAAAAGTGTTGGTATCGATCTCGACGTCCATGAAGTCGCCTACCTGGGCGTTGGGGTTTCGCTTACGCGCGTCATCGAGCTGCATTTGGGTCGCGTGCTCGAGGAGCTCTCCAACGACCTCCTTTTCGACCACGGCCCCGCTCTTATAGTTGGAGTCGAGGCGGACTTGGACCTCGCCGACAGCTCCCTTGAACTTCCGATAGGCGACAGCGAGGGCGACCTCAAGCTCATGCTTGAGCTCGTCCAGCGGGATTTCTCGCTCGGTGGCGATCTGCTGCAACTGCTTCAGAATGTCCATGTTCGCTCCTCGCTGGCCGAACCTACAAAAAAAGGCCGCCCCGAGGCGCCCTTGTGAGGTCCCGCCAGTAATGTATGTGTTGATTATAGCATAGGTTTTGGGATTCTCCGGGACTGGATCGTGCTAATGTCTGGCGTGTTCGAAGTACGGGTGAGCGGTCTGCGGTTCCGGGGTTTTCACGGGGTTTTTGAGTCTGAGCGCGAGAACGGGAACGAGTTTTCGGCCTCGGTTGCGGCGTCTGTTGAGGGGTCTGCCGACGAGACCGACTCCTTGTCTGACACTGTCGACTATTCGGCTCTCGCAGGGTTACTGGTCTCTCTGAGTGATTCGCGGTCATTCATGACCGTGGAGGGGTTAGCGGGCGCGTATGCGGCGCTCGTTTTGGAGCGGTTTCCCTTGGTGTCATCCGTGGAAGTCGTGATCGACAAGCTCTCTCCGCCTATGGCAGCGGACGTTGTGGCGTGCGGAGTCCGGCTCGTCCGCAGCCGCTAGCCAATGTAGAAGACAGAAGAAGAACGCCTACCCCAAACCAAGTTCCAGCGTCGACATGAAGCGCGGGGCCCTGCGGACCTTCGTCTCCTGTTCGAACGCATATGCAAACTTAATAAGGACCGGTTCACTCCAGGCGCGACCGAAGAACGTGATCCCGACGGGTAGCCCGTGGACGAACCCGGCCGGGACAGTGATCGCTGGATAACCGCTGACTGCCGGAGGTGTCGAACTGTCGCCTGCGTAGTGGTCGCCGTTGATCAGGTCCGTAGTCCATGCTGGGCCGCCCGTCGGCGCGATGATCGCGTCCACTTTGTGCCTGTCCATCGCTGCGTCGATCCCCTCTCTCTGTGAGAGTCGGTGGTTCGCTGCAAGCGCGTCGCGATATTTCTTGTCCGTCAACGGTCCCTTCTCCTGAGCCATTTCGAACAACTCTTGGTTGAAGTAGGGCATTTCGCGCGCCCTCATCCGAACGTTTCCTGCGATAAGGTCCTTGAGCGAGCGGTAGCGGAAATTTGGCCCGAGCCCGGCCAAGTACTTGTTGATGTCCGCCTTGAACTCGTAAAGCAGAACCTCCATCTCGGTATCGCTGTATGCGCCCTTGGTCGCCATGTCGACGGGATCGACGATAACGGCTCCTGCGCCCTTCAAAGCACGAATCGCCTCTTCCATCACCGCATCGACCTGGTCGTTGAAGCCAAAGAACTGCCGGCCGACGCCGATACGCCTTCCACGCAATCCGCTCGGGTTGAGGTACTGCACGTAGTTCTCGGTGTCCTTGATGGCGTTCGTAGCTGGATCGGAAGGATCCTTGCCAGCGATCGCGGTGAGGAGGATCGCCGCGTCGCGGACCGTGCGGCACATTGGGCCCGCGGTGTCCTGGCTGTGTGCAAGCGGAATGATCCCACTGCGAGACACGAGTCCGAGCGTCGGCTTGATTCCGACGAGACCGTTGGTCGTCGCCGGACTCACAATGCTTCCATCCGTCTCAGTACCGATCGAGACACAGCAAAGGTTTGCAGCGGTCGCGGCCCCGGAACCGCTGCTGCTGCCGGACGTGTTGCGGTCGAGCGCGTACGGGTTCCTAGTCAGGCCGCCTCGGCCACTCCAACCGCTCGTCGAGCGCGTCGAGCGAAAGTTCGCCCACTCGCTGAGGTTTGTCTTCCCGATGATGACTGCGCCCGCCTGTCTCAGTCGATTGACGATGAACGCATCCTTCTTTGCCCTGTTGCCCTCAAGCAGCAGCGAACCAGCGGTCGTCTGCATCTTGTCGCCGGTCTCGATGTTGTCCTTGATGAGCACCGGTATGCCGAACATTGGGCCGCGTACCCGGCGTATCCGGTCGAGCGACTGTGCGATGTCGAGCGCGGCGAGGTTGAGCTCGATGATGGAGTTGATCTTCGGGCCGCTTTGATCGACCTCTTCGATGCGTGCAAGGTACTTCTCCGTAATCGAGACTGCTGTCTCCTTGCCGTCGTCGATCGACTTCCTCAGGTCTGCTATGGTTTTCTCGTCGAGCTCGAACGCCTTTGGCTGTTGTGGCCGCCCCTTTTCAAGCTGCGGTGCGATGGCTGCAGCCACAGTCGCCTTCAGAAAGTCCCGTCTTTTCATGTCGTTGCCTCTGTTTTGGCCCAGTCTGGCACATCGCAAGCGTTGGTACACTTGAGGCTCGCTTGAACTCTCTAGAAACGATCGTCTTGGCCGCGCCGCGCGGGTTCTGCGCCGGAGTCGCGTACGCCATCGAGGTCGTGGATCTCGCATTGAAGATCCACGGTGCCCCCGTTTACGTGCGGCACGCGATCGTGCACAACGAGTGGGTGGTCAAGAGCTTCGAAGATCGGGGAGTCGTGTTTGTAGAGGACGTATCAGAGATCCCTGAGGGGTCGGTGGTGGTGTTCTCGGCGCACGGGGTCTCTCCGGCCGTGCGAGCAGTGGCAGATAGTCGGTCTTTGACCGTGATCGACGCTACGTGCCCGCTTGTCACGAAGGTCCACAACGAAGCGCGGCGTTATGCGGAGAAGGGGTACTTCATGGTGTACATCGGACACGACGGGCACGTTGAGGCGGAGGGCACGATGGGCGAGGCTCCTTCCCGGATGGTGCTTGTCGAGACGCCAGAGGACGTCGCGGGCCTCGAACTGCCGCCGCACGACCGACTGGCAGTAGTGACTCAGACGACGCTCTCCGTGGACGAAGTCCAGGCGACAATCGCTGCGCTTCGGCAAAAGTACCCGCACATGGAGATGCCAAAGAAGGAGGACATTTGTTACGCGACCACGAACCGGCAGCTAGCCGTTAAGGAGCTCGCCGCCCGGTGCGACGTCGTGCTGGTCGTGGGGTCTACGACCTCCTCCAACTCAAACCGCCTGCGAGAGGTCGCAGAGACGGCCGGAGCGACGGCTTATCTGGTCATGGAACCGACCGACATTTCTTGGGACTGGCTAGGAGGCGCAAAGACGGTCGGGGTCACCAGCGGCGCCTCCACGCCTGAAAAGCTCGTTGAGGACGTCATCGGGGCCCTGCTGGGAGGCTCTCCCGGGGCCCAGATCGAAGTCTTAGAGACCGTCAAGGAGGACGTTGAGTTCAAACCTCCACGCGACCTTATCCAGCTAGCCCGGGCTAGCCAATAGCCGAGAACGGCTCAAGTTGAACCTGCGACGCGCATTTTTACCAAAAAGTTCAGCAATTTCTAGAGGTTTCTTGCCCAAATCGGGCTTTCGAGCCCTATACTTGAGAATCGGTGCGTAGCAGAGCACGGATGCATAGCTAGTCTGGAGGTCATATAGTGATTCTTTCAAGAAAGCGAGCGTTCACGCTCATAGAACTTCTAGTCGTCATAGCCATCATCGCAATCCTTGCGGCGATCCTGATCCCCGTCTTCACCAAGGCGAAAGCCGCGGCAAAGACCACAAGCGCGATCAGCAACGGAAAGCAGATGATGCTCGCCTTCCTCATGTACATCGAAGC
>JANWJY010000057.1 GCA_025451715.1 Fimbriimonadaceae bacterium
GTAGTGCGGCGTCCGGGCGGCCTCGGTCAGTTCAAAGGCGAACGGCTTGAAGTCCATCGAGCCGTTGAGCAGCTCCACCACGTCGAGCAGGCAGTCCAGGCCGTACACCTCGACGCCCTGCGTCACGGCCGCCTCGGCGGCGTTCTGCTTCGGCACGATCAGCCGCTTGATCTCCATCTTCTGGCACATCAGCGCGATGTTCACCGCGCCGTCGATCCGCCGCAGCGCGCCGTCCAGGCCCAACTCGCCGACGAACATCGTGCCCTCCAGCTCGCGCATCGGCACCTGGCCGTTGGTCGCGAGCACCGCGATCGCGATCGGCAGGTCGAGCGCCGGTCCCTCCTTCCGCACGTCGCCCGGAGCCAGGTTGCACACGATGCGGCTGCTCGGAAAGCTCAGTGCGGAGTTCTTGATCGCCGTCTCAACGCGGTCCCGGCTCTCCTGCACGGCCTTGTCGGGCAGGCCGACGAGCACGAACTCCACCTTCGCCCCTTGAAGGTCCACCTCGACCACGACCGGGAGCGCCTCGATCCCCGCGAGCGTCGCGGAATTGGCCTGCGCGATCATGGCGGGGGAGGTTACCTTCCCATCAGCACCGCGTTCAGCAGCAGCTTGTACATCCCCGGCCACATGGCTCTCGAGGTCGGGTCTTCGAAGAACCACACGACGTGACCTGCGCCGAGCGGTTGGTCGTGCAGCCACACAGTGTCCTTGAGCGCGTCGCCCTCGTCGGGCCAGGTCCAGCCGCTGAGGACCTTCGGGTCCTCGCCGAGCAGCACCACTCCGCCGCCCTCTTCCCTTCTCTTGTAGAAGGTGGAGCCGGAGAGCGGCACCGCGATCGGCTTGCCAGGATCGTAACCGTAGGCGAGCGGCGAGCGCGGGTTGAGCGAAGCCTTGAAGATCGCGCCGGAGAGGTCGGTGGGGTCCTTGTCGTCCTTGAGCTTGGTCGGCTTGAGGTCGATGTACTCCGCGTTGATGAACGCGCTGTTGCCGAGCGCGATCGCAACGCCGCCCTGCTGTATCCAGGTCTTGAGCTGTGCGGTCGGTCTTGCTCCTCGTGGGAGGATGATTGCTGTGTACTTGCTCAGGTCGCCTGCGAGTGTGCGCTGCGAGATCGCGGTGAACGGGAGTTTGAACACTTTCTCGAACACGAACCAGCACGATCCAAATGCAGTGCCGTTCGGCTGATCGCCGAACACGATCGCAATCTCGGGCTTCTTGAGGCTTCCAACGCTATCGGAGCCGGGACCGACCAGACCAGCGGTTGGGAAGGAGGTGTTCAACGAGCGCGAGTTGCAGTTGTGCTTGTTGAGAATGTCGGTGACTTTCTTGTCGATGTCGGCATCGTTGCGGTCGCGGAACACGAAGAAGGTTCCGGCTTTGGTTTCGCCGTCAACGGTCATCGGTTTGGTCGCCACGTGCACACGGATATCTGCCTGTAGAAGTTCGATGATCGCCAGAGCATCTTCTTGATCGGTGTATGGAATCCTCCAGCCGACTTTGCCGCCGTTAGTGGCTCTGATGTTTCGAATCGTGCTGTAGTTTCCTACGGGTTTGGTCTTAGTCCAAAAAGCATCGAGACCAAAAGCGAGAGGTACAGACCAGCCGGTGGTGTCGTAGAACTCGATGCCGTCGCGGCCAGGGTACTGCTCTTTGTCCTTGAGCCCGTCGCGGATCTTGAGCTGGCGCTCAGTGAAGTCGGGTTCGAAATCTTGTCCCGGCGCAAGCATGACGCTTGCGAGGTGGCCACGCGGCTGGGACAAGTCCACGAGGATAGCGTCACCAATGAATGAGCGACTAATCTCCTCTGTCTCGAAGTACGACGTTGTACTCTGCGAAAACGCATCGTTGCTGAAATCGGAACTTATCCCTTGATGATCGAGCAGTTCTTTGTATCGCGCTAGCGCGCGAGGATCGCCGGTAACAATGACTCCTTTTACGTCCGTTAGCTCCTTTCCAGCGATGGCGTCCTGCTTGTACTGCACGAAGAGCGATTGGAACTTCGCCTTGTTCTGCGAAGCGGACTTGAGCACGGCCATCGCTGAGGTGAAGTGCTTGGCCATGCCGTCGAGCAGCGTGACGACGGAGCCGTCCTCGCGCTCGGAGCGGATGTTGCTTCCGCCGTCGGTCTCGTGGGTCAGGCCGATCGCGCCGTTGAACGACGCCCAGGTGTCGAGGTACACCGCGCCGTAGAAGTCGAACGTTTCGCGCACGTAGTAGCGCCAGCCACGCTCGTCGAACGCCTTCGCGGTCTCCATTCCGAGGATCGTCGAGCCTTCGATGTAGCGCTCGCGCCCGACGTCCTTGTGGATCGACTGTGCGACGGGCGGGAAGAAGTAGGTGCCGACTTGGCCGTGCTGGTCGACGTACACCTGCGGGTTCCACTTGCGGAACTCGGCGACCTCCTGCTGCGTTTCGAGCTGCGACATCGCGACGCGGTCGCGGTTGAGGTCGAACCGGTAGTGGTTGGTGCGGCCGTTGTTGAACCCGCCCTCTTGGTGCTCCACCGCGTCCTCGCTCTTGTCGCCGCGCGCGACCGAGTTGTACCAAACGACGAACCGCTCGTGGCCGTCGGGGTTGTAGCTCGGGTTGATGACGACGACGGCGTCTTTGAGAATGTCCGCGACCTGTTTGCTGTCGCTTGCGGCGAGGGTGTACGCGAGCCACATTCCGCTCTCGAAGCTCGCGCTCTCATTGCCGTGGATGCACTGGTTGAACCACACGACGACGGGGAGGTCCTTGGGGATCGTTGTGGTCTTGCCATCGGCGATCGCCTGGTTCTGTTTCAGGATGTCGTCGAGCCGCTTCATGTTCTCGGGCGAGGAGATCGCGAGGATGCGCAGCGTGCGGCCCTCGGTCGACTTGCCAAAGTCGATGCGCTTGACCCTCGACTTTGCGGTCGCGGCGATCTCGTTTATGACGCGGTCCTGGTCGTGGTACGTGGTGTGCCTCTCGCCGGGGCCGTAGCCGAGGACCGCTTCGGGCTTCTTGACATCACCCTGGTAGGGGCCATAAGTGTAGAAGTCGAAGTCGGCGTAGATCGTCGTCGCGAGCGCGAGGGCGAGGAGCATGGCACGGAGGAGACTTTGTTCGGGTTTGTCCGGGCTAAAAGCCCGGGATCGAGGCGGGTTGAAAGCCCGCGCTCCGGGAAGTCGCTCTCTGCCTTAGCGGCGTTTGAGTGAGAACGAGTACACCGTCGGGAGCTTTTCCTCGTCGCCGAGCTGGTGGGTGTTAATCGCCTTGAACGTAACCTCGATCGGCCAGCCGTCCTTGGTCGAGGTTGTGAACTTGCCCTCGGCCCTGATCGGTTTTTCAACGTCCCTTTCGATGAAAGTGAACGTGCCGAAGAGCTTGCCGTCCTTGATCTCGGTCGCCTTGTAGTTCCACTGCGCGGCGGCGAGTCCGTCGTCTGTCGGCTTGGACTCGCGGACCCACTCGGTGCCCTTGACGATCGCAGTCGGCGGGTACTCGATGTCGCCGATGCGCAGGAGGCGGAGCTCGAACATCGGATCGACCTGGTTAGAAGGCTCGCGGTTGCGCACATCGCCGCGCGGGCTGCGGTCCTCTTTTCCTCTGTGCGGCTTAGACTTGATCTGGTAGTGCTGCCCGTCGACGACCATGCCATTGAGAGCGCGTTCGACGTTGAGCTTCGCCGCGCCGCCAGTGAGGGCTTCGGCGAGAGTGAACGTCCAGGTCTCGATGCTGGTGGTCTCTTCGCTCTCGTCCAGGGCCCTGAACGTGTGCCGCACCTCGAAGACGTAGTTGATCTTCTCTCCATAGTTGTAACGGAGAGGGTCTTGTGCGAGAACGAGGGCGAGGGCGAGCGTCACTTTGAATTGAGGGGCTGTTCGCCCTGCTTGGTGTATCCGTTTTCGCGCAACAACTCCTCTCTTCCGGCCGGACTCTTGTAACGAGCCTTTTGTTTGATCAGTTGCGCGCGCTCTGCCTCGGCCTTCTTCATCTCTTCGGTCGAGCGCCTTGCCAGCGCTCGCTCCTCTTGGTACCTGCCCCACGGCTCGCGGGCCAAGTAGGCGCCGACCGATGCGGCGACGACGACGAAAACGATCCAGTAGGCTGCGCTCTTCATCCAGTTCCCTCCGTGGAGCTGCACATCTATTGTATCAGACGTTCAGGACGAGGATCATGTTTGTGTTCCCCGGCACTCCTGCTGGGACGCCGGCGGTGACGACCACCTTCTCCCTCCTTTTGATCCGTTTTAGCCTCAGAAATGTCTTGACGGTTGCTGCGACGGCGGCGTCTGTGCCCTTGGGCAGCTTGGCCAGGGCGGACTCGACGCCCCACACGACGCTGAGCTGTCGCTGGGTGGTCTCGGTCCAGGCGACGCACAGGATCTGCGCCTGTGGACGGTAGCGGCTGACAAGGCGCGGCGTCATTCCGCTAGTGCTGCTGGTGAGGATCGAGCGTGTGCCCATCGTCGTCGCAATACCGACGGCAGCGTGCGCGACGGAGTCGGTCTCGGTGTCCTGCTGCGCCGTCTTGCCCTCGTCGTGCAAAGCGAGTTGGTAGTTGATGAGCGGTTCGGTCTTGAGCGCGATCCCCGCCATCGTCCTGACGCTCGCGACCGGGTACTCGCCCATTGCGGTCTCGCCGCTGAGCATGACGGCGTCGGTGCCGTCAAGGATCGCGTTCGCGACGTCGCTCGCTTCCGCCCTGGTCGGTCGCGGTGCGTGGATCATGCTCTCGAGCATCTGCGTCGCGGTGATGACGGGCGTTGCGGCGGCGTTGCACGCCTTGATGATCCGCTTTTGTGCGACGGGCACTTCGTCGAAGGCCATCTGCAGGCCGAGGTCGCCGCGCGCGACCATCACGACGTCGGCGGACCTTGCGATGTTGTCGATGTCGTCGAGCGCCTCCCTCGTTTCAACCTTTGCAACGGTCTTGACGCGCGGATCCCGCTTGTCGATGAGGTTTCGCAGCTTATCGATGTCTTTGGCGCGACGGACATAGCTCAGTGCGATGAAGTCGGCGCCGGAGTCGAGCGCCTCCTTGAGGTCTGCCTTGTCCTTTGCCGTGAGCGGGGGCGCGGTGAACGACTTCCCGACGAGCGTGAGGCCCTGGCGCGAGCGTACGGTTCCGCCGCAGTTTGCCTTGCACAAAAACGACTTGCCCTTCTTTTTCACCACCGCGATTTCGACCTCGCCGTCGCCGAGGAGCATGCGGTCACCGACCCGGATCGCGTCCCACACTTTAAGGTCTGGGATCGTGATCTGCGCGTCGCCCGTGTGCGCGATCGTGAGCTTGCCGCCTTGCTTGAGCTTCATCGATCCGCCCTCGACGGTCCCGAGCCGGAACTTCGGGCCCTGGAGGTCGACGAGGATGCCGATGGGCGAGACTTTGGGCTGAAGCTCGTTGATCCACTTGATCCAGCGTCTTCGCGTGGCCCAGTCACCGTGGCTGCAGTTGATCCGCGCGACGTTCATGCCAGCGTCTATGAGCGCCCTGATCTTTGCCTTCGAGTCGACGGCGGGGCCGAGGGTGCAGACGATCTTTGTACGTCGAGTCACGACTGTGCCGCCCAAAGTCTCTCGAACTCCGCGACCATGGATTCGATCGCGGCGAAGCCACCCTTCCAGAACTCCTCGCTCCTCAGGTCGACGCCCAGGAGCGACATCAGCTCGTAAGGGTCCTTCGATCCGCCGAGCTTGAGCACGTCGACGTACTTCTGCGCGAACTCCGGCCCGGTCTGTTTGGCCATTTGGTACAGCGAGAGTGTGAGCAGCTCGCCGAACGAGTACGCGTACACGTAGAACGGCGCGAAGAAGAAGTGGCCGACGTAGAGCCACCAGCAGCGGTGCTGTTCGCCGAGCTTGACCGCGTTACCGAACATAGACTGCATCTCGTCCTGCCAGATCTCGCGGAAGCGCTCCTTGGGCAGTTCGCCCTTTTCACGGCGCTCGGTGTGGCAGCGCTGCTCGAAACGGAACATCGCGGCCTGGCGGTGCACGCTCGCGAATATGCCCTCGATCTTCTCGGCGTAGAGCGCGAGCTTGTCCTTGTCGGTCGCGTCCTTGACGATGTCCTCGAACACGAGCATCTCGCCAAAGATGGAGGCGAGCTCCGCGAGCGGGAGCGTGCCGTGGAAGTTGAACTCGCTTTGTTCGCGTGAAAACGAGGCGTGCACCCCGTGGCCGAGCTCGTGCGCGAGAGTCATGACGTCGCCAAGCTTGCCAAGGTAAGTCATCAGTACAACGGGGTGCGTGTCGGGCGTGTTGTAGCTGCAGAACGCGCCGCCGGACTTTCCGTCGCGCGGCTCGGCGTCGATCCAGCTCTTGTCGAAGAACTCCTCGGCGCGCTGCGCAACCGGCTTCGAGAACGCGTCGAAGGCTGTGAGGACTGTCTTCTTTGCGTCCAGCCACCCGACCTGCTTTTCCGCCTCGAAGAGCGGCGCGTAGCGGTCAATGTGCGTGAGCTCGTTCAGGCCGAGTATCTGCGCCTTGACCTTGTAGTACCGCGAGACGAGGTCGCCGCGCTCGCGACAGAGGCCGGTGACGGTGTCGACGGTCTCCTTGTCGAGCTCGTTGGCGAGGTGCCGCGACCTCTCTGGATACTCGTACTTTCGCAGCTTGTCGCCGGTCTTCTTGTCGGCGAGGAGCGTGTTGTACGTGAACACGACGACCCTTTCGAGGCTCTCAAGCCCTGCAGTCATCGCATCGGCGGCCGATTGGCGCACAGCGCGGTCGTCCTCGCGCAGTTTTGTGATCGTCTCTTCGAGGCTCAGTTCCTCGGTCACTTTCGTGTGAGGATTCGTGTACGCGCACTTCAGAGCCGCGGTGAGCTCGTCGTGCAGGCGCACCCACGCGCGCCCGCCGGTGTTGGCGGTCTCCTCGAGGATCACCTCTTCTGGTTCGGAGAGGATGTACGGCGAGTACGCGCGCGAGACCTGGATGAAGTGGACGTAGTTCGCGAGCGCGGGGTCCTTGAGGCACTTGTCGATGTACGGCTGTGGCACTTTGACGAGCTCGAGCTCGAAGAACATGAGCTTGACGCGCAGCTCGGAGGACTTCTCCATCTGTGCCTGCA
>JANWJY010000058.1 GCA_025451715.1 Fimbriimonadaceae bacterium
AGCGCGTTCTCGCCGTCGTGCTGCTCGTCGCGGGCGTGAAGCTGGTCTTAACCTAGGCAGCCGAGCATCGACGCGATGTAGTTGATCTGGCCCTCGTGGTAGCACATGTTCCAGTAGGGGTAAGAGGCGATCTGGGCGACGGTCATCGGCCCCCAGGGCATATCGATCATCTGGTCCAGGCTATCGTTTGGCAAAGCGCTGATCGTCGCGACTGCCTTTCGCGTGTTCTCCTCGAAAAGTGCCTTGACCACGTCCCAGCCCTTGGAAGCGAGCTCATCCTTGGCTTTGAAGAAGTCGTTGAAGTCGTAGTTCTCTGGCCACTTGCGAGAGTCAAGAAGGTTGCAGGTGCTGCCGTTGAGTATCGCGAGCTCAGTGGCCTGGTCGATCGCTGTCCGAGCGTCACCCATTGCGCTCCACGCGCGCTTGTCCTCCGGGATGCGCTCGAATGCGGTGACGAAGTCCTCTGCGGCTTTCGCCGTCGCCCGTGAGAGGAAGGATTGAAGGGTGGTGGTGCCTGTCTCAGTCATGATGGTAGACAAATATACACCAGACCGACAGAGCCTGTCAAGCCCTGCCGGTCTGAGTTCCGCGCGCCCCTAGGGGATGTCCGAGAGCGGAAGCACGCACATCGGCATGTCGAAGTTGCCCACGCCAGCACCCGACGTACCAAAGGTCGCCCAACCGAAGCCCGTCATTCCGTTGAACTTCGCGATCCGGTCGTTGCCGGCGTCGGCGACGTACATGAAGTCGGCCGCGTCGTTCTTGACCCGCCGCGGGTTGTTGAACTGGTTGACGCCTGCCCCAAGCGAGCCAAAGGTGGTCCAGTTGGCGCCCGTTATGTCGTTCATGCGCACGATCCGGTTGTTGCCCGAGTCTGCGACGTAGATGCGACCGATCGAATCGTGGTCGACACCGTGCGGTCCGGAGAACTGTCCAATTCCGGCACCAGCTGTTCCGACCTCCACCCAGCCCGTCCCCAACATGTCGTCGATCTGGATGACCCTCGCGTTGTCAAAGTCGGCGATGACGAGGCGGTCGGCCGAGTCGATGTCGATGTCGACCGGGCCGTCGAACTCGTCGACGCCGTTGCCTGGCGTCCCGTACGTCAGCCATCCCGTGCCATTGAACGTCGAATTGATGCGGACAATGCGCTCATTGCCTGTGTCGGTGACATAAATGCGATTGAGCGAGTCGATCGCGATTCCAGTCGGCTCATCGAACTGGTTGACCCCTGCGCCCGTCGTGCCGAAGGTCGTAAAGTTCGTGCCCAGCAGGTCGTCGACGCGGATGATCCGGTCGTTAAGAGAGTCGGTGAAGTAATAACGGCCCGACGAGTCGCGGGCGGCGTCTGAGGGCCCGTTCATCTGGTTCGCACCGGCTCCGGACGAGCCGTACGTAGTCCAGCCGATCCCGGTGATGCTGGTGATGAACACGATGCGGTCGTTCGTCTGGTCTACGATGACGAGACCGAAGAACGGGAAGTTGAGGCTTCCTCCACCGCAGGACGAGCCAAGGATCGCCGCGACGACGGCGAGGGCAAAGATGAGCTTTCGGGCCATGACAGTATTTTGACCGGTATCGGGGCTGAGAAGTTCGGGACGGTCAGGCTGAGTAGAATCGGTCCGTGCAGTATGGGTTCGTCATCAACCAGGAAACCTGTATTGGTTGCCATGCCTGCACTGTCGCCTGCAAGGCCGAGAACGACGTTCCCGTAGGCGGCTTTCGCACTAACGTCAAGTACGTCGAGACCGGGAGGTTTCCCCAGGTCAAGCGGAGTTTCCTCGTCCAGCGCTGCAACCAGTGCACAGACGCGCCGTGCGTCACGATCTGCCCCGTCAAGGCTCTCAAGAAGCGGCCCGACGGCATCGTGGACGTGGACCGTGACGCGTGCATCGGCTGCCGGGCGTGCATGCAAGCGTGCCCTTACGACGCGCTCTATCTGAACGAGGACCTCGGCGCCGTCGAGAAGTGCCACTTCTGTGCGCACCGTGTCGAGAAGGGGTTAGAGCCAGCTTGCGTGACTGTTTGCCCGGTTGGAGCGATCATTCCCGGCGACTTTGACGACCCAGAGGCGAGTGTCTCATTGCTCAGGAGAGCACAAATCCTCTCTGCTCGCCGGCCCGAGCAGGGGACCGGTCCGAACGTGTTTTACATCGGCGCGAGTGACGTCTCCCTCAATCCTGGAAAGGCAGAGAAGCCTAGCAGCTACATGTGGAGCGAGCGGCGCAACACCCGGCCAGAGCCGTGGCCGACCGAGGTTGGGACCCAGCCCGACGCCCGAGAGGTGCTCAACGCAGACCACAAAGTCGAGTGGGGCTGGACCGTGGCGCTCTATCTGCTCACGAAGGGGATCGCAGCCGGAGCGGCGATGATCGCGCCGTTCTTTGCTCAGTTTGGAGCTTCACTGACATGGTGGTTGCCCGAGACAGTGGGCCTGTTCTTTACTTTGGTCACGGTGACCTTGTTGGTCGAAGACCTCGCGAAGCCGACTCACTTCTACAAGCTGTTCACACGGCCGAACTGGGACAGTTGGCTAGTGAAGGGCGGGATCGTACTCACGGCGTTCGCACTGCTGTCGGCGGCAATCCTTGTGCTCGGCCTGATCGGACAGACCGGACTGATCGGACCGATCCGATGGCTCAACGCTGGGGTCGCTATCCTCTTGGCGGGCTATACGGCGTTGCTTTTCAAACAGTGCAAGGGCCGAGACCTGTGGGAGGCGGACGGCCTGTTGTGGCACCTGCTTGCGCAGAGCGTCACTGCAGGCGCGGCATTCTTCTTGCTGATGGGAATGGGCGGTCCTGTCACGGTCGGAGCGCTCGTCATCGGCGCGCTCGCGCTCGGTGCTCTTCACTTTCTCCCCCACAAGGAGCGGGACAAGACCGACAACTTCCTTCAGGCTCAGGGGTTCCTGAACGACGCGAGGGTCGGCGGCGGCGCGGTCGCAAGCGACATCGCGTGGATCCTTCCCTTTTTCGCTGTTTCCGCGCTTGTGCTCCATTTGCTAGCGCCTGACATGAGAGCGGTTCTGGCGATTCCGGCCGGCGTCATTCTCTTTTATCTGTTCGCCTACGAGCGCGCGTACGTGCGCGCAGGACAGTTGCCGCCGCTTTCTTGAACACGCATGAGATCACACGACCCCAACAAGATGACGACGACTCCCCTGGAGTCGTTTCCACCAGAAGACCAGTGGGAAGACTGGTCGGAGTACGACCCATCGGCCTGGCCGAAGAAGGTCGAAAAGCGGTACAGCCTCGTGCCCACGATCTGTTTCAACTGCGAGGCCGCGTGCGGCCTGATGGCGTTCGTCGACAAGGACACAGGGTCGATCAGAAAGCTCGAAGGCAACCCATACCATCCTGGATCGCGCGGCAAGAACTGCGCGAAGGGGCCAGCGACAATCAATCAGGTCAACGACCCGAACCGCATCCTCTATCCGCTCAAGCGCGTCGGCCCGCGAGGCGGCGGCAAGTGGGAGCGGACGAGCTGGGACGAGGTGCTCGACACTTTTGCAGCCAAGATCCGTGCAGCGATCGTCGAGGATCGGCGGACTGAGGTGATGTACCACGTCGGGCGTCCCGGCGAGGACGGATACGTCAACCGGGTGCTCCAAAGCTGGGGCGTCGACGCGCACAACTCCCACACAAACGTGTGCTCTTCGAGCGCGCGCGTCGGATACGCGCTTTGGGCGGGAGCTGACCGTCCTTCGCCAGACCACGCCAATGCGAAGTTCATCCTGCTGCTCTCCTCGCACCTGGAGACCGGCCACTATTTCAACCCGCATGCACAGAGAATCATCGAGGGCAAGACTTCTGGCGCGAAGATCTGCGTGATCGATGTGCGGCACTCGAACACGGCTTCGAAGGCGGACTGGTGGCTCGCGCCCTGGCCCGGCACGGAAGCGCTGTTGCTGTTGGCGATAGCCAGACTTCTTCTCGAAGAAGGGACTTACAACCGCGATTTCTTGGAGAAGTGGGTGAACTGGCAGGACACGCTGACCCACCTGAACTCCAAGAGCGGCAAGGTGGGCAGTACTTTCAACGACTTCATCACACGTCTGCGCGAACACTACGCTTACGCGACCCCCGAAGCAGCGGCGGCGGAGTGCGGAGTCGAGGCCGGTGCCATCCGCGAGATCGCGAGCGAGATCGGTAAAGCAGGATCTGCGCTTTCAACCCACGTCTGGCGCAACGCCGCCGCTGGAAACCTTGGTGGATGGCAGGTCTCGCGGTGCCTCGAGTTTCTGGTCGTGCTGATGGGCGCGGTCGGCGCCGAGGGTGGGACGAACCTGAACACCGATAACAAGTTTGTCCCGCCCACTTTTCTGAAGCCACCTGCACAGAACGTCTGGAACGAGCTGCTTTATCCGCTCGAATACCCGCTCGCGTTCCACGAGCTCTCCTACCTGTTGCCGCACTTCCTGACGGAAGGCAGGGGCAAGGTCGCGGCGTACTTCACTCGCGTCTACAACCCGGTTTGGACCAACCCGGACGGGATCATGTGGGAGCGAGTGCTCAAGAACGAGGCGATGATCGAACTTCACGCCGCTCTGACCCCGGTCTGGAGCGAGACCGCGCAATACGCGGACTATGTGCTCCCGATGGGCAACGGGGCGGAGCGCTACGACCTGATGAGCCAGGAGACGCACGCGGCAAAGTGGATCGGCTTCCGCCAACCGGTGCGGCGCGTGGCGAGGGAGCGCAACGGTGAGACGTTTGAGTTCACTTACGAAGCCAACCCCGGCGAGGTCTGGGAAGAGACCGAATTCTGGATCGAGCTTTCGTGGCGGATCGATCCCGACGGTTCGCTGGGAATCCGCAAGTTCTACGAGTCCCCGTACCGGCCCGGCGAAAAGATCAAGATTCATGAGTACTACCGCTGGATCTTCGAGAACTCCGTCCCTGGACTTCCCGAGGCGGCCGCCGAGAAAGGGCTGACGCCGTACGAGTTCATGAGCCGGTACGGTGCGTTCTTGGTGAAGGACGATGCGTACGGTGCTTATCCCGAGTCGGGGTTCAAAACGCCGTCGAAGAAGCTCGAGCTACACAGTCAGACCATGCAAGACTGGGGTTGGGCAGAACAGACGCTCCCTGCGTACATCCCGAGCCACATCCACCGCGCCGAGATGAAGGACGGCGAGTTTGAGTTCGTGCTCGTGCCGACGTTTCGCTTGCCTACGTTGGTCCACACCCGTTCAGCGAACTCAAAGTGGCTCTATGAACTGAGCAACTCGAACCCGGTGTGGATCCACCCCGTCGACGCAGCGAAGCTGGAGATTGAAACTGGCGACCTGGTGCGCGTCGCGACGCGCATCGGCCATTACGTGAACAAAGCCTGGGTTACCGAGTCGATGCGGCCGGGGATTGTTGCGTGCTCGCACCACCTTGGCCGTTGGCGACTGCACGACGAAGGCACGGACCGAATGGCGGGGGTCAAGGTGGTGCGTGAAGAGTTCTTGCCGGGCGTCGTGCGATTTAGGCGCGCGGATGACATCGGTCCATACGAGAGCAAGGACGCCGACACGAAGCGGATCTGGTGGACCGACGGCGGGGTCCACCAAAACTTGACGTTCCCCGTCCAGCCGGACCCAGTTTCGGGCCAGCACTGCTGGCACCAGCGGGTCGTGGTCGCGAAGGCGGGCCCCGACGACCGCTACGGAGACGTGCTCGTGGACACGAACAAGTCCATGGAGGTTTATCGAGAGTGGATCGCTTTGACCAAGCCAGCTCCTGGACCGGGCGGGCTGCGGCGGCCACTCTGGCTTGATCGGGCGGTACGGCCCTCCGACGAGGCGTATCGGGTCTAGTCTCGACGGTCACATTACAGCGGTGACGGATACAATCGTTGCTACGATCAGTTCATGAGACGAGAATCGGCAAATCCTCTGGCCATTGTGTTCGCACCCGTTCCAACATCGCCCTATTCTCCTTCTCAGCTAGATTTGGATCGGAGCTTAGGACACGGATTGCGGCCTCGCGCGCCCGAATGAGGACATGGTAGTCAGCAACTAAGTCGGCATACTTGAAGTTCAGTTTGCTCCCTTGCTGTTTTGAGCCAGAAAGCTCGCCTTCACCTCGGATCTTCAGATCTTCTTCAGCGATTCGAAATCCGTCACTAGTCTGCACCATGACTTGCAGTCGCTGTGCTGCATCGTCGTTTGTCGCGTCTGCGACGAGCACGCAGAACGCCTGGTGTTCGCCGCGTCCGACACGTCCGCGCAATTGATGGAGCTGCGATAGACCGAACCTGTTCGCGTCCTCCACCACCATCACACTCGCGTTCGGCACGTCGACGCCGACCTCGATGACCACGGTCGAGACCAGCACATCGATCTCGCCGCGCCGAAAGGCGTTCATCGTCTCCTCCTTTTCGCTCGACTTAAGCTGACCGTGCAGAAGTCCAACCTTGAACTCTGGAAAGACCTCTTTCGTGAGGCGATAGTGGAGGTCCTCGGCAGCCTGAGTCTGCATCTTGTCGCTTTCCGAAATGAAGGGGCAGACAAAGTATGCTTGCCTACCCTCCCGGATCAGGCCGCGTACCGCATCGTAAACGCTCTTCCTCTCGTTCGGGCGCTTCCAGTGGGTCTTGATCGGCTTTCGCCCAGGGGGTAGCCCATCGATAACCGAAGAATCGAGCTCCCCATACAGGGTCAATGCAATTGACCTTGGGATTGGCGTCGCCGTCATGACTAGAACGTCTGCGTTGGCAATCGCTTTCGATCGAAGTGCCTCCCGCTGAAGCAATCCGAAACGGTGCTGTTCGTCGATGATCGCGAGCCCGAGCCGCGCGAACTCGACGCCCTCCTGAATCAGCGCATGGGTCCCGATGCAGATCTGCGCCTGACCGGACCTCGCCGCCTCGACCGCCTTTCTCTTCTGCGCGGAGGTCTGCTTGCCGACGAGCAGGCGCGTTTCGATTCCGAGCTTGTCGAACATCTGATGGATCGTAAAGTAGTGCTGCTCGGCGAGGATCTCTGTCGGGGCCATCAGCGCGGCCTGGTAGCCGCAGCGCACGCACGCGAGCATCGCCGCCGCCGCAACCGCGGTCTTTCCACTGCCGACGTCGCCCTGCACGAGGCGGTTCATCGGCGCGGCGCGCTCCATGTCGGCGAAGATCTCCTTGATCACGCGTTTTTGCGCGCCGGTCAGCTCGAACGGGAACATCTCCTTGAGGTCGTCGGCGATCGGGCGCTTCGCCTGCTCCCAAAAGAGCGACGCCCCGACGACCCCGTCTCCACCTCCCACCTTTGAGATCGGAAACGAGATGCCGACCTCCTGGACGTTCGCCATCCGACGCATCTGGAGCATGAGCTGCAAGTACAAGAACTCCTCAAAGACCAGCCGCTCGCGGGCCTTGTCGCGCTTATCGGTGTCGTCCGGGACGTGGATCTGCGCGAGGCTCTTGCTCAAAGAAGGCAGTTTCTCAGTCCGGCGGAGCGCCTCCGGCAGCGGGTCCTCGACATACGAAGCGTAGTATTCGACCGCCGACCGTGCGGCCTTGCGTACGACCCACTGCTGCACGCCCTCGCTCAGGCCGTACACGGGCACGAGCCGCGCGAAGTCGTCGGGGTCGTCGTCTTCGCCGAGCGCCTCCCACTCCGGCGCGTGCATCTCCATCATCCGGTCGCCCTCCTTGACCATCCCGAACGCGATGACCTCACCCTTCACCTTCTCAAGCTGCTTAGCCACCCAAGGTTGGTTGAACCACACGAGCGCGATACGGCCCGTCTCGTCCTGGATCGACGCCTTGAGCAGCACGCGACCGCCGCGCAAGGACTTCGTGAAAACATCAACAAGCTCACCACGCACGCTCGCGTACTGGCCAGGGCGCAGGAAGGAGATGGGAGGGATCTCGCGGCGGTCTTCATACCGGCGCGGCATCGTGAACAGCATGTCGCCGACCGTCCGGACCCCCAGCTTGTTGAGCATCAGCGCGAGCTTCGGGCCGACGCCCTTGAGGAACTGGACGTCTGTGTCCAGCCCCCTTCCCGGTTGTGCTTTCTGCTCGGCCTTTGCGCTCACGGTGCTTAAATCGGAGTATGTCCGAAGACGAGTTCCCCGAGCCCCCGAGCGAGGACGAGATCGATGCGCGGCTCGCGGTGCAAAAGGAGCGACTGAGGAAGGCGCGCCAGGCGCACGCGGACCTGCGCGGAAAGGACCAGCTCGACCCCGAGACTTCGCGCGGGATGGGGCTCGGCCTGTCGGCGGCGTACGCGATCATCGGGCTTCCCCTCGTCGGTGCGGGGCTCGGTTGGCTGATCGACCGCGCCGTCGGCACAAGCGTATTCATCGTGATCGGGGTCGTGGGGGGACTTGTCGGGGGGATGTTCCATGCAGTCCAGCTCAGCAACCGGGCTTAGAGTCTTTCACGCGGCGGTTCCTGTGCTGTCCTGTGCCTTGTTGGTGGCCGCTGTCGTGCAGGCTGGGTGGCAGGGTGCAGTCGCAGCGGCAGTCGGGATGGTCGGGACTGGCGTGTTCCTGTACGGTACATGGGTGGTGGTCAGGCTCGCCGGATCGACCGCAACAGCAGGCGGGTCGACGCGCCCCCAAGTGGCAATCACCATCGTCGCCCTGCTCATGAAACTGCCCCTGATCTACGTCGGATGGGTGGCCGTTCAGAGCCTGGGGCCGTTCGGCCCGACGTGGTTCCTGCTCGGTTTGGCGTTGGTATACTGCGTGGTGATCTGGCGGGCGGTTTTGGCCGTCCGCGATTGATTGATAAGCACCCCATGGCGTTCGATTTCCACTTGATGAGCAACCTGACCGCGGCGGCGGAAGGAGCTGAGCACGGAGCCAGCTTCTGGGGGCTCTTCATCTATTTCGGGCTCGTGCTGGCCATTGTGATCGTGGCCCTGAGCCTCGCTAAAAAGAGCTTTGGCGAGAGGGTGTTCAAAGCGCGACCTGCCCAGCTAGTGGAGCAGGTCTATCTTTTTATCGAGAACCTGTGCTTGAGCACGATCGGCCCGCACGGCAAGAAGTACGTGCCGATGATCATGACGTTCTGGCTCGTGATCTTCGTAAGCAACTTCCTCGCGCTGTTCCTCGCGACGTCGCCCACTGCAGACCTGAGTTTCAACCTCGCGATGGCGCTGATGGCCGTTGGTTACGTGCAGTGGGAGGGGATGAAGGCGCACGGCGTCTTCGGGCACTTGAAGCACTTTGCAGGACCAAAGCTCGGGCCAGCGTTCTTCATCATCACGATCCTGCTCTTCTGTATTGAGCTGATTTCCGAGGTCATGAAGAACGTGTCGCTCAGCCTGCGGCTGTTCGGCAACATTGACGGCGGTCACCAGGCGGTCGAGACGATGAACGGACTCGGCATGCACATCGGAGGCCTCGAGTGGCTCAACATCCCAATCGGAGCGTTCCTACTCCCGATCAAACTCTTGACTGTGGTCGTACAGGCGCTCATCTTCTGCCTGCTGACCTGCGTCTACCTGGGAATGGTCACGAGCGGGGGCCACGAAGAAGAGGGCCACGGCGACCACGCGCACGCGCACTAACCACGATTTGGAGAGCAGACACGGATTACAGAACCGGAGGAAACTGAAGAAAACATGAATGTCATCGGAATCGGAATCGCCATCCTTGGCGTGGGAATCGGACTTGGCCTCATCGGCAACGGCGCGCTACAGGGCATGGCCCGACAGCCCGAGGCCATGAGCAAGCTGCAGGTGAACATGCTCATCGCGCTCGCGTTCGCCGAGCTCATGGGCCTGCTCGCTATCTTCATCCTTCCCAAGGCTTAAGCGAAGGAGCACATTACGAGTCAGACCATGAGCAACAACAAGCCCTCGTTCGTTCAGACCTATTGGTTCAAGCTGATCGTCGGTCTTGCCCTCATGCTGTTCGGCATGTACGGCTCCACGAAGGGTTGGGGCACACCACCGTTCGTGGAGGGCTTGGGCCTACCACTCGACCTCATGAAGACGCTCGCTGTGATCGGCGTGTTCTTCATTGTGTTCCCAGTCATCGGCTACTTCTTCCTGATCCCGCTCGACGAGTCGATCA
>JANWJY010000059.1 GCA_025451715.1 Fimbriimonadaceae bacterium
CATCGACACGCCTGGGCACGTCGACTTCACAGTCGAGGTCGAGCGCTCACTGCGCGTCCTCGACGGTGCCGTCGCGGTTTTCTGCGCTGTCGGCGGGGTGCAGCCGCAGTCCGAGACGGTTTGGCGGCAGGCGAACAAGTACGGCGTCCCGCGCATCATCTATGTCAACAAGATGGACCGCCTTGGCGCGGACTTCTTCAACGTCGTCGACCGGATCAAGGAGCGGCTCGGCGCGAACTGCGCCCCGATCCAGGTCCCGATCGGCGCCGAGTCTCAGTTCCGCGGCTACATCGACCTGATCTCGATGAAGGCGGCGCAGTACGACCCCGACGACATGTCGGGCAAGACTTACCAAGAGACAGAGATCCCCGAGGAGCTTCGTTCCAAGGCCGTCGAATTCCGCGAGAAGCTCATCGACTCGATCACCAGCTACGACGAAGCGATGACAAACAAGTTCCTCGAGGGCGAAGAGATCACAGAGGACGAAATCCGTGCGGCGCTGCGCTACGGAACGATCACGAACAAGATCGTGCCGATCCTGTGCGGTTCGAGCTTTAAGAACAAGGGCGTACAGGCGCTGTGCGACGCAGTGATCGACTTTCTGCCGTCGCCGCTCGACGTCGAGTCGATCAAGGGCATCGACCCGGACGACGAGAAAGAGTTGACGCGCCAGCCGAGCGACAAAGAGCCGTTCAGCGCCCTGGCTTTCAAGATCATGACCGACAAGTTCGTCGGTCGCCTCACTTTCATCCGGGTTTATTCAGGCATGCTCAAGAAGGGCACGCAGGTCGCGGTCGCGTACCGCGACCCGCAGACCAACGACCTGCGCACGCGCAAGGAGCGCATCGGTCGCATCCTTGAGATGCACGCGAACGACAGGCAGGACGTCGACGAGGTCTACGCCGGCGAGATCGTTGGTGTCATTGGCCTTGGAGACGCGAAGACGGGCCAGACCGTGTGCGACCTGAACAAGCCGATCGTGCTTGAGAGCATCCGGTTCCCAGAGCCGGTCATTCAGATCGCGATCGAGCCCAAGAGCCGCGCGGACCAGGAGAAGCTCGGCACGAGCCTGCAGCGCCTGGCCGAAGAGGATCCGACGTTCCGCGTGAGCACAGACGCCGAGAGCGGTCAGACGATCATCAGCGGCATGGGCGAGCTGCACTTGGAGATCATCGTCGATCGGCTGAACCGCGAGTTCGGCGTGCAGGCGAACCAGGGCAAGCCGCAAGTCGCCTACCGCGAGACGATCACCTCCCCGGCGGACGCCGAGGGCAAGTTCGTGCGGCAGACAGGTGGCTCCGGCCAGTACGGTCACTGTAAGGTGCACGTCGAGCCCCTAGAGGCAGGAAAAGGTTTCTTGTTCGAGAACAAGACGGTCGGAGGATCGATTCCAAAGGAGTTCATCCCGGCCATCGAAAAGGGCGTGCGCGAAGCGATGCTCGCGGGCGTCATCGCCGGCTATCCGGTCGTCGACATGAAGGTGCAGGTCACAGACGGCTCGTACCACGACGTCGACTCGAACGAGAATGCGTTCAAACAGGCTGGGATCCTCGCGTTCCGGGAAGGCATGAAGAAGGCCAAGCCCGTGCTCAAGGAGCCCATCATGCACGTCGAGATTACGACGCCGGAACAATATGTCGGCGACGTGGTCGGCGACCTGAACAGCAGGCGCGGACGGATCGAAGGGATGGAGCCTGCGGCTGGCGGTGTGAAGATCGTCACCGCCCACGTCCCGCTTTCCGAGATGTTCGGCTACGTAACGACTCTGCGCTCATTGACGCAGGGCCGCGCGACGCCGAACGTGACCCCTTCACACTACGAAGAGGTCCCAAAGAGCATCGCAATTGAGATCATGGAGAAGGCCCAAGGCGGCCGCTAGAACGGAGAACCGAAAGTCATGGCACGAGAAAAGTTCCAGAGGACAAAACCGCACGTCAACGTCGGCACCATCGGTCACGTCGACCACGGGAAGACGACCCTGACTGCCGCGATCACCGGCGTCTTGGCCCAAAAGGGCCTGGCAAAGGCCGCCAAGTACGAGGACATCGACAACGCGCCTGAGGAGAAGGCACGTGGCATTACGATCAACATCTCGCACCAGGAGTACGAGACCGAAAAGCGCCACTACGCGCACGTCGACTGTCCGGGCCACGCCGACTTCATCAAGAACATGATCACCGGCGCCGCGCAGATGGACGGCGCGATCCTGGTCGTGTCCGCGACGGACGGCCCGATGCCCCAGACTCGCGAGCACATCCTGCTCGCACGCCAGGTGGGCGTCCCTTACATCGTCGTGTACATCAACAAGACCGACCTCGTCGACGACCCCGAGTTGATCGAGCTCGTCGAGATGGAGGTTCGTGAGCTGTTGAACAAGTACGGCTTCAAGGGCGACGACACCCCGATCGTCAAGGGCTCGGCCGTCAAGGTGACCGAGGCTCTCAACGCTGGCGCAGTCGATCTTGCGGAACCGAACGTCAAGTCGATCCTCGATCTGATGGACGCGGTCGACGCATGGATCCCGGAGCCGGTCCGCGAGAACGACAAGCCGTTCCTGTGCGCCGTGGAGGACGTCTTCACGATCACGGGCCGCGGCACGGTCGCAACGGGCCGTGTCGAGCGTGGTTCGCTCAACGTCAACACGGAAGTTGAGATCGTCGGACTTCGCGAGGCTGCGATGAAGACGGTCTGCACCGGAATCGAAATGTTCCGCAAACTGCTGGACAGCTGCCAGGCCGGCGACAATGTCGGACTGCTGCTCCGCGGCGTGGACCGCGACCAGGTCGAGCGCGGCATGGTCATCGCCAAGCCCGGTTCGATCAAGCCCCACACGAAGTTCGAGTCAGAGGTCTACGTCCTGTCGAAGGAAGAAGGCGGACGGCACACGCCGTTCACCAAGGGCTATCGCCCGCAGTTCTTCTTCCGCACGACGGACGTGACCGGGACGCTCGACCTTCCGGCGGACATCCAGATGGTCATGCCTGGTGAGAACACCAAGATGACCGTCGAGCTGATCCAGCCGATTGCGATGGAAGAGGGCTCGAAGTTTGCGATCCGTGAAGGCGGCCGAACGGTCGGCGCCGGCACGATCACCAAGGTGCACCTATAAATTGAGAAGCGAGGGCCCCCGGAAGACCGGGGGCCCTTCTTCTGGAAGAGAACATGCAGACACCGACAGTAAGAATCAGGCTCAGGGCCTACGACCATAGGATCCTCGACAGCTCGGTCAGCAAGATCACCGACACGGTGAAGCGGACCGGCGCGAGGCTCGCTGGGCCGATCCCGCTGCCGACGAAGATCCGCAAGTTCTGCGTCATCCGTGGCCCGCACATCGATAAGGAGTCGATGGAGCACTTCGAGATGCGCACGCACAACAGGCTCATCGACATCCATGAGCCGACGAACAAGACGATCGACGCTCTGATGAGGCTCGACCTCCCCAGCGGCGTCGACATTGAGATCAAGACTGTTTAAGTAACAAGGCTTCGTGGAGGCCGCGCTGGCGACCCTTGATTGGGCAACGCCGAAAGTGCGCGGAGGCTCCTAGGAAGCCGGAGGAAAAGAATGCTGCCAGGAATTTTAGGCACGAAAGTCGGAATGACGCACGTCTTCGCGGAGGACGGGAAAATGGTTCCCGTCACCGTGATCCAGGCGGGCCCGGTCTTCGTCACCCAGATCAAGACGCTCGAAAAGGACAAGTACAACGCGGTTCAGGTCGGCTTCGGAAAGAAGAGCGACAAGAGCCTGACCTTCCCCAAGTACGGCCACCTCAAGAAGGCCGGCGTGGAGACGAACCTTCGTTGGTTGCGCGAGTTCCGAGTGGGCGACACTGCCGGGTTCGAACTCGGGCAGGAGATCAAGGCTGACGTCCTCAACGAGGGGGACGAGGTGACTGTGGTCGGCGTGACCAAGGGCCGCGGTTTTGCCGGCGTCGTCAAGCGCTATGGCTTCAAGGGCCAGCACATGACGCACGGCTACATGACCCACCGCAGGCCGCTCTCGAACGGCCCGACCGGCCCGGCGCGCGTGTTCAAAGGGAAGCGCGGTCCCGGAAGGATGGGCGGTGACCAGGTCACGCAAAACGGTCTCAAGGTCGTAAAGGTCGACGCGGAGAGGCACCTGGTGCTCGTCAGTGGCAGCGTCCCCGGCCCCAACGGTGCGTTCGTGACTATCAACAAGGAGGGCAAGTAACCATGTCTGAGCTCGAAATCAAGAATTCACAGGGCAAGGTGGTGGGCAAGCACAAGCTCGCCGAGCCGATCGCCGCTGTCGGCGGCGTGCAAGGCCCGCTGCACCGCACGGTGCAGGCTGAGGAGGCGAACGCCCGCCAGGGTACGCAGAGCGCGAAGACGCGCAGCGACGCCCACGGCGGCGGCCGCAAGCCGTACAAGCAGAAGAAGACTGGCAACGCCCGACAGGGAACGATCCGCGCCCCGCACTACGCTCACGGCGGCGTGGCATTTGCGCCCAAGCCTCGCGACTACAGCAAGAAGGTCAACAAGAAGGAGCGAAAGCTCGCAGCGATCAGCGCGTTCTCGGTCCGTGCGGCCGCGGGCGACGTCCTCGTCGCCGACAAGATCTCGTTTGGCGAGCCAAAGACGAAGGCGGCAGCCGCGCTGCTCAAGGGCTACGGCCTGGACGGAACGAAGCGCGTGCTCATCGTTATCGCCGAGAACGACCCGATCGCGATCAAGAGCTTCCACAACATACCAAACGTGCACGTGCGCACCGCGCCCTCGAAGGAAGGCAAGGCGAGCGCGTTCTCGACGCGTGACCTGCTCGTGGCCACAAAGATCCTGATCACGAAGGAAGCGCTCGAAAAGACAGAGGAGGCCTGGACGAAGTGAAAGACCCGCACAACATCATCATCCGACCGCACATCACGGAGAAGTCGGCCAGGCTGAGCTACGGCGATCGGCAGGAGATCGACGAGGAGAAGCTCGAGCGCTCGTACACTTTCATCGTAGCGCCGTCGGCGAACAAGATCGAGATCAAGGCTGCGATCGAGGCGATCTACAACGCGGGCAAAAAGGACAAGGACGCGCGAGTCGCGGTCGCCAAGGTTCGCACGATCCGATTGAAGGGCAAACTCGGTCGTCGCGTCGGGGCGAGGAAACAGGGCAAGACTTCGGACTTCAAGAAGGCCGTCGTGACGCTGGCCCCAGGACAAATGTTGGAGGATTACGGAGTCTAAAATGCCGGTACGCAAGTTCAAACCGACCTCTCCCGGCCGACGCCACATGGTGGCAGCGACCTACGAAGAGGTAACGAAGGGCAAGAAGTCCGAGAAGACGCTCACGACCTCTAAGTCGAAGAGCGGCGGACGCAACGCGACCGGTCGCGTCACTGCGTTCCACCGCGGCGGCGGAAACAAGCAGCAGTACCGGAAGATCGACTTCAAGCGCGACAAGCTGGGGATCGAGGCGAAGGTCGCGTCGATCGAGTACGACCCGAACCGCACCTGTCGTATCGCGCTCTTGCACTACACGGACGGCGAGAAGCGTTATATCATTGCTCCGAAGGGTCTGGTGGCTGGAGCGAGAGTGCTGGCAGGGCCCGAAGCGGACATCCTTCCTGGCAACAGTCTTGCCCTGCGCAACGTGCCGCTCGGTACACTTGTGCACAACATAGAGATGCAGAAGGGCCGCGGTGGACAGATGGTCCGCTCGGCTGGTGCGGCCGCTCAGCTCATGGCGAAAGAAGGCAACTATGCGACGCTCCGGCTTCCGAGCGGAGAGATGCGCATGGTGCACCTCGACTGCTGCGCGACAATCGGCGAGGTCGGGAACTCCGACCACGAGAACGAGCAGCTCGGCAAGGCCGGAAAGAAGCGCGGCATGGGCAAGAAGCCGCACGTACGCGGCGTTGTGATGAGCCCGCGCGACCACCCCCACGGAGGCGGCGAAGCGAAATCGCCGGTCGGGCGCAAGAAGGGCCCGGTCGACCGATGGGGCAACAAGGCACGCGGCACCCGCACGCGGCACAACAAGCGAAGCGACAGCTTCATCGTGCGACGGAGGCACGCCGCTAAGAAGAAGTAAGCCATGGCACGCAGCGTAAAGAAAGGGTATTTCATCGACGACCACCTCCTTAAAAAGGTGGAGGCGATGAACGCCGCAAGCGAGAAGAAGCTGATCAAGACCTGGTCGCGGCGGTCGACCGTGATACCCGACATGATCGGGCACACGATCGCCGTCCACGACGGGCGCAAGCACGTCCCGGTCTTCGTGACCGAGAACATGATCGGCCATAAGCTGGGTGAGTTCGCACCGACGCGGACCTACCGTGGCCACGACGGCAAGATGCCCGACAGGGGGGCAAAGATACGGTAGCCCAGAGTCCCGGCGGTAAGGCCCTCACAGGTACAATTTGAGGCCTTGCGCGGGTCGGGAAGGGCCAGGAAGCGACAGGAAGATGGAAGTCAGAGCAACAGCCAAGTTCGTGCGGGTGCAGCCTCGAAAGGTGCGGCAGATCGCGCGGGAGGTCCGAGGAAAATCGGCCGTTAAGTCGGCCGACACTCTGCGCTTCCACCCTAGCAAGGGCGCCCGGCTCCTGGCCAAGGTGATCCGCTCGGCGGTCGCCAACGCCCAGGAGAACCACCAGGCCGACCCCGACCAGCTCCGGATCTGTGAGATCCAGATCAACGAGGGCCCGGTCATGAAGCGCATCCGAGCGCGGGCAATGGGCCGCGCCAATCGCATTTTGAAGAAGATGAGCCACATCACCGTGGTCGTCGAGGAGACCGAGGCGCGCGCGGCGGTCAAGCCTCACGGCACGAAGGCGAAACCGCGACCGACTTTCGCGGCGCCGAAGGGCAAAGGGAAAAAGAAGGAGGCCGTAAAGGTCGAAGATGCACCGGTCGCTGCAGTAGAAGAGACGGTGACAGAGGAAACCGTGGAGACCGAACAGGCGGCGGCTCCTGAGGAGACGAAGGAGTAGCATGGGTCAGAAAATCCACCCCGTAGGTTTTAGGCTCGGAGTGATCCGGGGCCACGACAGCCACTGGATCTGTCCCAAGCGTCAGTACCGAGAGCTGTTGC
>JANWJY010000060.1 GCA_025451715.1 Fimbriimonadaceae bacterium
ACGGCCCGGGAGAACCGCTCTTCACAAGGTCCTCCAAAGCCCAGAACCCGAACTGCACCACGCCCTCGTGGAACGGCATCAGCGTGACGTTCTGGCCGTACGTCAGCCCCTCGGGGAACATCACGATCTTCCGACCGCCCACCAACAAGGACCGCGTGGTCTTGATCGCGGCGCGGTCGACCGTGCCGCGCATGATCGAGTACGCGCCGCACTTCTGCATCAGCCAACCGAGCAACGGCAGCGAGAACGACTCGCGGCTCGCGAGATAGTTGAACGGCTCGCCGATCTGCCGCGAAAGCTCGAACAGGATCAGCGGGTCGAGGTTGGTCGGGTGGTTCGGCGTGACGACCGCACGCTGGCCCTTGATCGCTTCGAGCTTCTCAAGCCCGTGCACCACGACCTCGCGCACCCGCGCCGTCTTCCACAGGATCTTCGGCATGAACCGCCACGCGACACGGATGCAGAACGCGGAGTCGAGCGGCGGGTAGAACGCGCCGCCCCTCCCTTCGCGCCACTTTTTGAAGCGGCCCGCTCGGAGCATCATCGAGACCGGGATCGTGCTGTGTCCGGACAAAGTTGTTCAAGTCAAAGACGGTCGATAGGGAGGGCGAGCGTCCCCGCGAGCCTATGCTCCCAAACAAGGAATCTGCATCTGGCGCTCGCTTAGGAACTCGCAACCGTCCGAGGTAACGACGACGATCTCCTCGATCCCGAGGTAGCCGCGCTCCGGCAAGACCACGCCGAGCTCCAAAGTATAAACCTCGTCCTTGTGTACCGGGATCGTCGGCGTCGAGCCGTAGCGCTCCCAGCGCGGGCCGATGATCGCGCCGCCGTCGTGCGCGACGCGCCCGACCTGGTGCCCCAGCGCGTGCATGTACTCCTCGTAGCCCGCGTCGGTCAGCGTCTTGCGCGCGATCGCGTCGATCTCCCAACCCTGCACGCCCGGTTTCAAAGCCGCCGCCGCGTTCGTGATGCACTGGTTGACTACCGCCGCGGCGTTCTTGACGTCTGGCGGGACCTCCGAGCCCACGAACCAGCACCGCTGGATGTCGCTCGAGTAGCCGTCCACGATCACGCCGAGGTCGATGTGGAACACGTGCCCCTCTTCGATCGTGATCTCGGGCGAGGGCTTGCCGTGGCCGATCATCGAGTGCGGCCCGCTGTTCACGATCGGGTTTCCCGCGCGGTCCCATCCGTAGCCGTAGCCTCTTTGGTCGATCTCGGTTTGCACGAAGTCGAAAACTTCTTTCTCGTTACGGCCGACGCGTGCGAACTCGCCGATCATCGCGAAGATCTCGTCCCCAGCCTTGATCGCCTCACGAATCCGCTTGACCTCCGTCGGGGTCTTGCGCGCGCGCAATGCCATCGTGATCTGTTCGGCGCTGACCATGCAACCCTCGAACGACGTGCCCTCGAACATCTTCGTCAAGACCAGGAACATTCCGTACGAAAGCCCGTCTGCCTTAGAGTCGTTCACCGAGAAGTTGACCGCGAGCTTCGGGTCCGGTCCGCACACCCTGTCCAGCACCGCGAGCAAGAGCTGCTTGATCCCCTGCACGTACGGAACGACCTCGTCCCAGTCGCCGCTCGCTTCGAGGGGTGGGGCGTCGTAGTTGCCGACGATCGCGATCTTCTTTCCGTCGCGCGTGACGATCAGTGCGCTCTCCCACGTCAGCCCGCCGTCAAGGACCAGCGGAAGCACCGGGTCGCCGCCGTCGGCGGTCTCGCGGTCGAACACCATCCAGGCGTCGCACCCGGAGTCCTGGACCAGCTTGACGGCCTGCTCGAGCTTTTCGCGGGTGAGGGAAGTGGTCGTGGTCATGGGCGGAGCCTACCCACGGGTGCCCGGTCTGGTCGACGTCGATCAGATCCTACCGAGACCGAGGGCGAGGCCGCTGAACGCCCGCCGCCGGGTGATCAACCGGATGAACTTCAGGAACAGCCCCCAGACGAGCGTGCCCAGCCACACGATCAGCTTCTTCCCGGTGAACAGCTTGGCCAGCTTGACGATGAACGCGATCAGAGCCTGGAACATGGCTTATTATCGCGGTTCAAGGGTGAAGCGTTGCAGGTCGCTCGAGGACGCCACCAGAAAACACAACTTTTTGAACCGGAAAATGGGCAGAAAATGGGGCGATATTCTAGCCTGTATGGCCGCGAAGGCGCCCACTTATTGCTGGATCATACCGTCGTGACCGTCCAGTCTCCGGCGTTGCGGTCGCGCCAGTTCCGGACCTCGCCCTGCTCGCGGCACTTGAGCAGGGCGGCGGGGTCGACCTCAGCGATCGCCACCCCCTCCTCGTCCATCGCCGTCTCGGCCAGGATCGGGTTCAGCGGGAAGGGCGCGTGCGGCGGGACGATGATCGCCGACGACCCGTGCGACTCCTCCTTCCCGACCTTGCCGACGAGGGAGGAGTGGACCACGCACACCTGGTTCTCGACCGCCCTCGCCTGGCATGCCCACCTCACGCGCTGGAACCCGTGCATCGTCTCCGTCCACGCCGGCACGCACTGGAACAGCATCCCAGCCTCCGCCAGCGCACGCCCGGAGGCCGGGAACTCGGCATCGTAGCAGATCGTGACTCCGACCCGCTCTCTTGGAAGGTACGTCAGCCCTCCTCCACGATCAAAGCCTAATTCGTGCTCCCATTCAGTGAGGACCACCTTGTCTTGATGAAACGTCCTTTGCTCCTCCATTCCGCCAACGATCAGATGGCTTCGATTGCGAATGCGATTCTGCGGGAAGAGGAGCTTTGGTGTCGAACCAGCGACGAGTACAGATGATGTCGGGCCTAGATTTGCCCAATCCATCAATCCGGTCAGCATTTGCTCGATCAGCGGTTCATAGTTAGCCAGATAGCTCGCAGGTCGCGCAAGTTGCTCCGCAGTTGCGAGCGCGAGATACTCGAGTGAGAACATCTCGGGGAGAACAACACGGTCGCAGCCAGTGCATTGGTCAAGAAGGTCGGACAAGTGATCTGCAAATTCGCCCTCATCCTTGATTTCCCGCAGCTTCCAGTTGACTGCGGCGATCTTCATGGCGTCCACTCCAGGACCGCGGCGGCGTTGCCGGACTCGTCGTCGTCCATGTGTTCGTGCGCGACACCGACATAGCGCAGCCCGTACTTGAGCAGCGGCGTCAGGGTTCGGTCGGAGATCTCTCCTGAACAGATCAGACCGCAGTAGTCCTCCTGGTTCGTTGAGAGACCGGAGAGGTTGCGCGACTCCGCCCAGCTCCGCCAGCCAGGCAGACGACACGCAGTCCCATACCGCTTCAAGCGCTGACGCCTTACGACCTCAAAGCGTGCGCGGTAGAGCTCCCGCCCGACCCCGCGCCCCCTCCAATCCGGGTGGACCGAAATGTCCGCCCCGAACAAGACCTCTCCGTCTGGCTCGTGCGACGCGAAAGAGAACCCTCCCGTCGTCTCGACCCAGGGCAGATGCACGCCCCATCGGGAGTCGGAGATCAAGAGGGAACTCGCGCTCCCGATGACCAAGTTGTTACAGTAGGCGACGAACTGGCCCTCCGGGAAGAGCTCCAAGTGCCGCCCGATGTGCTCCGGCCGCCAGTGCAGGGTCGGAGGGAACGGAGGGGGGAAGCACGCCGACTGGAGCGCGACGATGCCCGGAACGTCCTCGATCTGAGCCTGTCGGACACCGTCCACAGGTTCATTTTGGCACCATGGGGAAAAAGCCGAAAAAAAACCTTACAATGGAGACCTGATGTCGAACGATTGGCAAAACCCGCCCCGTCATCCGAGTGAGAGAGATATGAGCGGTCTTCTCTTGTCAGAAGCCCAGACGGGCTTCCCTGGACACCTCGGCGGCATCCGGCTCCTAAAGTTCACTTCGGATTGCCGCCGTTTTTTTTGCGCGGACCTCGGCCTTACGGTCTCTTTGAGGGAGGAGGGGAGGGTGCTTGCCTCGGCCCAACTGCCCTCGGACGGCATCAAGACCAAGGCGATGGACCGCATCCACGACTTCGCCCTCTCCGACGAAGGCTCGACCGCGTTCGTCGCAGCGGGCCTGCATCTCCGCTGCATCGATCTGCTTCATGGCGTCGAGCGATGGCGGTACCGCCCGGACAACGTCTTCGGATTCCTTCAGTCCTCGCCCCGTGCGGTCGCGATGACAAAGAACAAGTACGTGTGGTGCTGTAATGACAACGGCTCCATGGACCTGTTCCGGCCCGAAGGAGCGCACGTCGCGCGCTGGCGCGCGAGCGACACGCCGAACATGGTCTCACAAATGCACAACGGGGACTGGTTCGTCGGCAGCGACGGGTTCGGGATTTCGGTCTGGGAGCCCGAAGAGCGCAGACGGATCCTGCGCTATAAGTCGGCGGTCCGTGTGTACTCGATCAAGGCGTTTCCAAGAGAGGACAAGGTCGCGGTGCGTTCGGACGTCGGTGTCTCCATCATCGACCTGTTCAACGGCGACCACCTCCGCACGTTCCGAGTGCTGCCTGGGTTGCCGTTCATTGACGTCTCCCCCGACGGCCGGACGTTGTTGGTCGGTGAAGGGCGCGGCGTGGCGGTCTACGACCTTGACGGAGGCCAGATCGGTTCATACAGCTTGAACGGCGACCGGGTGCTGAGCGCGGTGTTCCACCCGCTCGACGGCGGCATCCTTGCGGGGACGGATTCAGGCGACGCCGTGCGGTTGGCGTAGTCAGACTTTGCTAAGGTCGGGCCGGAGCTTGTAGTAGCCAGTCTCCTGTTGCATGCGCCAGGCCACCCTGCAGATCGTCGCCTCTTCGAACAACCGCCCGAAAAGCGAGAACCCGCGCCCGTTGCCGTTCGCCTCGGTTCCGTTCGGGACGTAGACCTGCGGGTGGCCGGTCCTGTTCGTGTTGAGCAACAGGAAGCTGCCGGTGCCCGGAGCGACGATCACGTCGAAGTCCGCGAGTTCTTCATCGAACATCCGCATCACCTCGGTGCGCGCGCGCAGCGCCTGCAGGTACTCGACCGCGGTCACGTAGCGGTGCGAGCGGAACGTCTGCGGCCACGAGCTGTTCGTAAGTCCGTCGATCGCGTCGCCGCGCGTGAAGTCGTCGAACGCCGCGGCGCTCTCGACTGCGAGGTCGATGCTCACTCCGGCGGGCATTTGAGAGAAGCGCACGCTCTTGGGCTTCGCGCCGAGCGACTTGAGCAGCTTGATAGAGTCGTCGAACTCGCCCTCAGCGTCGTAGTCGACCGGGGTCTGGCCGGTCTGCAAAACGCCGATGTTCATGGTTGAAACATCGACGGCAGCCGACCAGTGCAGCGGTCGGTCGAGCGTGCCGGGGTCGCGCGTGTCCGAGCCCTGGATCGCCGCGAGCACGAGCATGCAGTCCTCGGCCGTGCGGCAGATCGGGCCGACTTTGTCCATCGACCAACTCAGCGCCATCGCCCCAAAGCGACTCACACGCCCGAACGTCGGGCGCAGCCCTGTCACGCGACAGCGTGCCGACGGCGAGACGATCGAACCCTGCGTCTCGGTGCCAATCGTGAACGGCACGAGACCCGCAGCCATGCACGACGACGATCCTGCCGACGATCCGCTGGAGCCCTGTTCGGGGTTCCAAGGGTTCTTCGTACGGCCCGCGTACCACACGTCGCCTTGTGCGAGCGATCCCATCGAGGTCTTCGCGCAGCACACTGCTCCCGCAGCGGTCAGTTTCTCGAACACCGCGCAGTCGTAGTCGAAAACCTGTTCCTTGTGCGGTCCCGAGCCCCACGTGGTCGGGTACCCACGGACGGCGAAGAGGTCCTTGAGCGCGTACGGGATCCCATGGAGCGGGCCGCGGTACTCGCCAGACATGATCTCCTTCTCAGCCTGCTTCGCCTGCGCGAGCGCGGTCTCTCGCGTCACGGTGACGACATTCAGCAGCTTCGTCCCGTAGGCATCGAGGCGCGACAGGGCAAGGTCGGTCAGCTCGACCGGTGAGAGCTTCTTCTGCTTGACGAGCTGGCTAAGCTCAGCGACCGTCATAAACGCGAGGTCGTCGCTGCTGGTCGGTTTCGCGATGCCGGGGATGTCGCGGTGCTGCACGGAGACTGACTTGGACTCTTCCGGCTGTCTCCCCATCGGCCTAAACGTCACCGCGGGCGGCTGGGAGTTAGGGATGTTGAGGCCGCGCACGGACTCGTATCCGCGCTTGAACCCCTGTACGTTGCGCAGGATCTGCTGCCTCTCCTCATCGGTGAACGAGATACCGACGACCCTCTCCACGGCCTTGAGGTCATCGAGCGTGATGTCGCTCTGCGGCTGCTGGCTCGGGTCTTGCAGCGCTGCGCCGACGGACGCCGGCGCGGCTGCGGACAGGATCAGCGAGGTCAGGAACTCCTTGCGCGTCAGGCCGTTCGTGGTCATGCGCGCATTCTACTAAGAAGTGAGTGCAGAGTGCAGAGACAGTTAGAGTGTAGATGTCTCAGCTCCGGTCAAACCCGGATCCTACTTCTTCAACGCCTTCACAACAAGCGACTGAGCACCATACAGCCCGCCCCAAAGCACCGCGAAGCCGACGAGCTCGATGGTAAAGCTGCCGAACTTGAAGAACAGCTCCGTCACGGCGAGCGAGGCCACGAACGAGGGCGCGAGCGAGAGGTACTTCAGCGCGGATTGGGTGCCTGAAACGGACTGGCTGTGCATTCTGCCGCTGATTTTACTCCAGCCGCCTTCGCGAGTTCGGCGCAATAGAGCTGGTAATTCGTCTTGAAAGCG
>JANWJY010000061.1 GCA_025451715.1 Fimbriimonadaceae bacterium
CGTTCGCGGCTACCCGCTCGCGATCCGCCACTCGTCGGGAAGGCTGACGGACGTGCTCTACAACGCGAGCGTCTATTTGGACGACAAGGGCAAAGTACTGGGCGTAGTCGCAGCCTCACGCGACGTCACCGAGCGCAACCGGGCTGAAGAGAAGTTCCGCGGCCTACTGGAGTCGGCACCCGACGCAATGGTCATCGCGAACCGGGACGGTGAGATCGTGCTCATCAACGCGCAGACCGAGAAGCTCTTCGGCTATCCAAGAGCAGAGCTGCTCGGACAAAAGGTAGAGACCCTGGTCCCGGAAAGGTTTAGGCACCATCCCCCAGAACACCGAACAGGGTTCTTTGCCGAACCGCGAGCTCTCTCCATGGGCACGGGGCTTGAACTGTTTGGGCTGCGCAAAGACGGCAGCGAGTTTCCCGTCGAGATCAGCCTAAGCCCGCTGGCAACAGGAGATGGCATGCTGGTCTCCACTGCGATTCGAGACATTACAGACCGCAGGGAGATCGAACGCGCCCTTCACGAGAAGCACACAGAACTTCAAAAGGCGTCTGAAGCCAAGAACCGGTTTCTTGCGAACATGTCGCACGAGCTCCGGACGCCGCTCAATGGAATCATCGGCTTCGCCGAGTTCCTCGCTGATGGCAAGCCGGGCACTCTCAACATCAAGCAGGTCGAGTACCTCGGCGACATCCTCAACAGTGGCCGTCACCTGCTCCAGCTCATCAACGACGTGCTTGACCTGGCCAAAGTCGAGTCAGGCAAGATGGAGTTTCTCCCCGAGTCCTTCTCCGTCAGCCGGGCAATCGAAGAGGTGACCGCAGTTGCCAAGCCCTTGGCACAGAAGAAACGAGTCAAGGTCACATCGGTGGTCAAAGCTCAACTCGAACTTATCACGCTCGACCAGCAGAAGTTCAAGCAGCTCCTTTACAACCTGCTCTCGAACGGCATCAAGTTCACGGACGAAGGCGGTTCGGTCGAGATCACGGCCCAACCCTCCAAGAAGGGGTTCTTCGAACTCGCTGTCCGTGACACTGGGATCGGAATCGACAAAGCTGACATGGGTCGGTTGTTCCAAGAGTTCGAACAGCTCGAGTCGGGCGCGTCCCGACGTTTCGAGGGCACTGGCCTGGGTCTCGCCCTGACGCGTAGGATCGTAGAGCTCCAGGGCGGCAGCATCAAGGTGGAGAGCGAAGTCGGAAAGGGGAGCACGTTCACCGTCACGCTACCGGTCAAGTTCCTTGCGGAGGCGGCATGAGCAAAGACTGCATCCTCGTGATCGACGACAACCCGACCAACCTGAAGTTAGCTTCAGACGTCCTCGAGTTTGAAGGCTATAAGGTCCATCAAGCCGTCGATGCGGAAGCAGCGCAAAAGACGATTGCCTCAAACTCCATTGATCTCATCCTCATGGATCTGGCGCTGCCTGGGATGGACGGGCTCGAACTGACGAGATTGCTCAAGGCAGACGCCAAATCCAAGCACATCACGATCGTAGCGCTCACAGCGTTTGCGATGAAGGGCGACGACGCCAAGGCAAGGGAGGCCGGGTGTGACGGATACATCACAAAGCCAATCGATACACGCACCTTCACAGCGAGAATTCGCGAGCACCTCGACCTAGCCAAGGACGCATCAAGCAAGAAGCCACCGATGAACATCCTTATCGTCGACATCGACTCGTCGAACCTTAAGCTCTTGCGCGCGATACTTGAGTCAGAGGACTACACCGTCACAGAGGCCAACGACGGCACAGAAGCGATCGCTGCTCTTGAGGCGGGCGGAGTGGACGCTATCATTTCCGACATCCTCATGCCCAACATGGACGGCTACAGGCTCTGCCACGAAGTCCGGCAAAGCGAGCGGTTCCACCACCTGCCCTTCATTGCGTACACTGCGACGTACGTCTCGGACGATGACGCGAAGGTCACTCTCGACCTTGGTGCGGACACATACATCCGAAAGCCCGCACCTGCGCACTTGATATTGGCGTCGCTGCGCGAGGTTACGAGCGCGCCGTCATCGAAGCGCGCACAAACATCACCGGTCAACTCGGACATTCTACAGGCGCATATCGAGCAACTGCGCTCAAAGCTGGAAGAGGAACACTCCGAACTCGCTGCAAAGACGAAGATCAAGCACCTGAACACCCAGCTCAGAGAGTCCAATAGGAAATTCCGCGAGTACGACCGCTTTAAGTCAGAGTTTCTTGCCACAGCCTCGCACGAGATGCGGACTCCGCTGACGATCATCCGTGAGTTTGCGAGCCTGATGGCCGACGGCGCAGTTGGAGAGATGGACAAGGATCAGAGCGAGTGCCTCGACTCGATTCTGCGGAACTGCGACCGGCTCACGTCTCTGATCAACGACCTCTTGGACTTGGCAAGGATCGAGTCTGGAAGAGTCCACCTTAGGCGAGAGAAGCTCGAGATCAAGCCGTTGCTCTTGGAGTGCGTCGCAGACTTCACTCCACGATTCAATTTGAAGTCACAGTCGCTTGTCCTCGATCTAGGAGACGAGGACGTGCCTGCCGTGCTGGCAGACCGAGCCAAGATCCAGCAGGTCTTGGTAAACCTCATCTGCAACGCGCACAAGTTCACCCAAGCCGGCGGCACAGTCACCATCAGGGCTGTCAACGAGGGCGGCACCGTGCGGATCGTCGTCGAAGACGACGGGCCTGGAATTGATACGACACAGCTCGAGACCATCTTCGACGCCTTTACCCAGATTGGCCGCGAGGAGGGACCGGGACTACGGGGGACCGGCCTTGGGCTCACGATTACGCGCAAGTTGGTCCAGTTCCATGATGGAGAGATCTCCGTCTCCAGCGAAGAGTCTATGGGTGCCACGTTCTCCTTCACTCTCCCCATTCACAGCATTGCAGTCGAGCACAAGGCGTTCCTGGTCGACCAGACCCGGTCTTCAACGAAGGGAATGGTCGCTACGGTCTTCGCTCTGGCCCCAAGGAGCGTGCACGGAACACCCGGCCTTCAGGCCTTGCAGGCGATCAAGTCGCGTTGCGACCTTGCGATTCCCGAGGCGAAGACTTGCCGCTCGATCTCAGAAGACGGTGTCTTCCTGTACCTGCTCGAATCGCCAAAGCCAGTCACTAGGACCAGCATCCTGAAAAAGCTGGAAGCCATTACGAGAACGAATGAGACGCTCATCTGCGAGAGGGACACGTTGGATCCGAACAATCCTGCGAGGTCTTTGACGCGTGTGCGTGCGCGCATCCTGCACTCATCAGAAAAGGAGTTGAAAGCATCATGAACCACGGCCCAATACCTCTAAATCTACCGGCTACACACTTGTCTATCAGTGGAACCCGGCAACTATCTCCTCCGAACGAGAAGATGGGAACAACGACTATGAACGCGACACTATTGCCAGACTTTACACCCGAACTCCAGGTCCTGCGCGACGCGACTGAGGCAACGTTGCTTCCTCGCTCCGCAAAGATCTCTGGCGCAAAGATCCTCGTCGTCGAGGACGAGCCAGACGTCATCAGGGCGCTGACCATGCGCCTCAAATTTGCTGGGTATGAGGTGATCGTAGCATCGGACGGCGCGTCTGCGACCCGCATTGCGGTCACGGAACAGCCGAACCTGATCATCCTCGACATAGGGCTGCCTTGCGGCGATGGTCACACGGTGGCACGCAGACTGCGCGAGAACATGAACACTACGACTGTCCCGATCATCTTCCTCACCGCACGGACCTCGCAAGAGGACCGCGCGAAGGCCATGGGGGTCGGCGCCGCCGACTTCATCACCAAGCCGTTTACTGCGGAAGAGCTCTTGGCCTCGGTCGAGCGAGCCCTCAACAGTTCGTAGGTCATACAAAGAACCGTGAACATCCTCATCGTCGACGACGTGCCGGGCAACGTAAAGCTGCTGCGCGCCCAATTGGAATCGGAGGGTCACGAAACGACCGGGGCTAACGATGGGGTTGAAGCCCTCGCGGTTCTTGCCACGTGCAAAATCGACGTCGTCATTTCAGACATCCTCATGCCGAACATGGACGGCTATCGGCTCTGCTATGAGGTGCGCAACACCGAGAGGCTCCGCGATCTGACGTTCTTGATGTACACGGCCACCTTTACATCGTCGACCGACGAGCAACTCTGTTACGACCTAGGGGTGGACAAGTACCTACGTAAGCCAGCCTCCGTCGAGGAGATCCTCCAGTCCATCGAGCATGCGCGAGCCGGCACACACAGGCGCCCTACCGTCACGATCGGTTGGGAAGACACGCTCCGGCAGTACAGCGAACAGCTCGTTTCAAAGCTTGAGGAGAAGAACTTCGAACTTGCTGCGTCCCTTGAGCGCACCGGCGTTCAGATAGCCGCGTTGAATGCAGCGGAGAACGCCATAGTCGTCACGAACAGCCGCGGAGTCATCGAGTGGCTGAATCCCGCATTTACGGCGATGACCGGATTCTCGCCGCAAGAGGCGATCGGCCAAACACCCAGAATCCTTAAGTCTGGGAAGCAAGACGCTGGGTTCTACCACGAGTTCTGGAAGACCGTCTCGAGCGGCAAGACTTGGCGCGGAGAGTTCACTAACCACCGCAAGAACGGTGAAGTCTACTATGACGATCAGACCGTGACACCCGTGCTATCCCCGGACGGCACGATCACGCACTACGTCGGAATCATGAACGATGTGACTGAGCGCAAGCGGGTGGAAGAGGAACTGCGCAGCACGCACGCCAAGCTCGCCCACCTGCTGTCGAACAGCCCGGCCGTGATCTACGCCCTTAAGATTGAGGGAGAGTCCATTTTCCCCTACATGGTCAGCGCGAACGTCACCGAGCTCTTGGGCTTTGAGGTCCAAGAGACGATGACTTACGACTGGTGGGCCAAACAACTGCACCCCGACGACCGTGAGCGCGCGTTTGCGAGCCTGTCGGAAACGATCGCTCAAGGTTCCTGCACGATTGAGTTGAGGATGCGGCACAAGGACGGCAGCGTTCGGTTCATCGAGGACAAGCGGAGGCTCATCCGAGACGCTGATGGCAAGCCGGTAGAGATCCTTGGCGCATGGAACGACATCACCGCGCGGACGGAGATGGAGTCTGCGTTGCGCGCAAGCGAGCAACGCCTCAACCTCGCGATGGAGGCTTCCAATGTCGGACAGTGGGACTGGGACACCGAAACCAATGCGGTCTTCTTCTCCCCCGAGTGGAAGCGGCAACTCGGACACGAGGACTCCGAGATCGAGAACGCGTTCTTCGAATGGAAGGACCGCCTGCACCCCGATGACGAGGAGCCTACGATGGTTGCCCTGGAGGCGTTTCGCGCGGACAGGAGTAACGCCTACGACGTCGAATTCCGCCTCCGACACAAGGACGGGAGCTACCGCTGGATCCACACCAGAGCTAATTTTGGATGTACGGATGGCGTGAAGCAGACGCACATCTTTGGTTGCCACGTCGACATCACCGATAGAAAGGTTGCAGAGGAGAACCTTCGTACCACAAACGAGCAGCTCGAGGCGCGCGTCGAGGAGCGCACGTCGACACTTGCCCGAACCAATGATGAACTCGTCCTGGCAAAGCATGTGGCCGACCGAGCGAACGCCGCGAAGAGCGAGTTCCTGTCCGGCATGAGCCACGAACTGCGAACGCCGTTGAACGCTATTCTTGGATTTGCCCAGCTCCTCGAACTGGACAGCAAGGACGAGAGGCAGCACGACAGCATAGAGCACATCTTGAAGGGAGGGCGCCACCTGCTCGACCTGATCAACGAGATACTAGAGATCAGTCGGATCGAGACGGGCCATATCGAGCTATCGATCGAGCCGTTCCGCGTAAGCGAAGTCGTTAGGGAGTCTACGCTTCTCGTGCAACCCATGGCCGACACAGCTGGGGTAAAGCTTATCGACAACACGTCGGATTCAACGCTCTACATCCGTGCAGACCGCCAGCGGTTCCGACAAGTCATCATGAACCTGGTCTCAAACGCGATCAAGTACAACGTACCCGATGGCGTCGTCACAGTCAGCCTCTCAAGCGAGGGCGAGTCGGTATGCATCGAGATTGCCGACACGGGCCTCGGAATCAAGCCCGAAATGGAGTGTCGACTCTTCGTACCGTTTGACAGGCTTGGTGCCGCAAGCGGAGGGATCGAAGGCACAGGACTTGGACTCTCAATCAGCCGCAAGTTCTGTGAGGCAATGGGTGGAACCGTGAAGTACCGCCCGAGCCCTTTGGGCCAAGGCTCGGTGTTCACTATCGTCCTCCCGATAGTCGAGAACGTGGAACTCGTCTCGGGCGCACAGAACCGCGGGGACACTCGTAGGTCCTATCCGGACGTCGGTTGCGGCACAGTCCTCTACATCGAGGACAATCCAGCGAACGTCGAGCTGGTCAAGACGTTGCTTGCCCGTTTTCCAGGCGTCAGTTTGCTCATCGCCACCCACGGGCAACAGGGCCTCGCCCTCGCTGCGCTTCAAAAGCCAGACCTCATCCTGCTGGACCTCAACCTTCCCGATATCAGTGGAGCAGACGTCCTGAAGCGGATCATGAGTGATCCGTCCCTGTGCGATACGCCTGTTGTCGTCCTCAGCGCAGACGCGACCTCGAGCCAAATTCGCAGGCTGACGGAAATGGGTGCGTACGCCTACCTGACCAAACCACTTGTAATTGGCGAACTCTTTGGTTTGCTTGGCAAACTGCTTACAGTAAAGAGGCCGGCCTAAAGGCTAGCTTTCCCGTAGTCCTCCCGCTTGAATCGGTTACGCTCGCATCAGAGCGGTGCGAGCATCGCGGAGACCAACATGAAAGCCCCTGTCGAGACCACGACGCCGCCCAACGTCCCCAAACCGATGGGGCCGTACAGCCACATCGCAAAGGTCGGAAACTTCATCACTGTCTCAGGAACCGCAGGAAGCGTCTTCGAGACAAGCGATCTCGTCGGCCCAGACGCTTACTCGCAGGCCAAGCAGACGATCGCGAACTTTCGTGCGATGCTCCGATCCGTCGGCTCGGACCTCGACTGCATCGTGCACGTCAACGTGTTCCTCATGGACATGTCCGACTATGCCGAAATGAACCGGGGCTACGCCGAAGCGATGGGCGACCACCGCCCCGCGCGCACCGTGATCGGAGTCCAGTCGGTTCCCCGCGCTGGCGCCGTCTTGACGATGAACCTCACCGCCGTGACGCGAGACGGCTAGTGGCACGGCTCAAAAAGAGTGGTGGAGATGAAGGGGCTCGAACCCTCGACCTCTGCAGTGCGATTGCAGCGCTCTCCCAGCTGAGCTACATCCCCACTCCGGATGCGTGATTATACTGCTCGGGCACTGGCCGCCTGGCCCTATCGGCTCCGGTACACGTCGGTGCTGAGGTACTTGAGGCCCGAGTCTGCCATCAGAGTGACCACGCTGGAGCCCGGGCCGAGCCGCCGTGCTGTCTGGATCGCAGCCACGACGTTCGCCCCGGACGACGTCCCGGCGAAGAGCCCCTCCTCGCGCGCCAGCCGCCTTGCCATCTCCTTTGCTTCATCGGTTTTCACTGTAAGCACCTCGTCGACGAGTGACGGATCCCACAACAGCGGCGTGTAGCCGATACCGACGCCTTCGATCTTGTGCGGGCCCGGCTCGCCGCCCGAGAGGACTGGAGATTCTGCCGGCTCGACGCACACTATTTGCACGCTCGGCTTGTGTCGCTTCAAGACCGTTGCGACGCCGCGCGACGAGGCCGCAGTACCGACACAGTGGACGAACGCGTCGACCTGGCCGCTCGTCTGGCTCCAGATCTCTTCTCCCAATGCGAAGTAGCCTTCGATGCTGTCGAAGTTGTTGAGCTGGTCAGTCCAGTACGTGTTGGGCTCCTTGCTCAATATTCGCGCGACCTCGATCATCTCCAAGATCAGCTTCTTGGTCGTGAGCCCGCCTTCGCTCGGAACGAGAGTCAGTTCCGCGCCGAGCGCCGCCATGTGGTCGCGCTTTTCCTGACTGAACGCCTCTGACGTGACGATCTTGCAACGGTATCCCTTTGCGGCGCACGCGAGTGCAAGCGAAGTCCCTGTGCTCCCGCCGGTGTACTCGACGATGGTGCCTCCGGGCTTGAGTCGACCATCCTCTTCCGCCCTCGAAATAACTGCGACCGCCATGCGGTCCTTCATGCTCCCTGTCGGGTTCTCCCACTCCAGCTTTGCCCACACGCCGGCGCACCCCTCTGGCACGACACGTCGCAACCGTACCATCGATGTGTTCCCGATCGCGCCGAGCAAGTCCGACATTGATGACTTAAAGCCTGCTGGGCAGCGTTTGATTCCCCGCATTCACGATTCATCGCCGCCGCCCGGCTCGTCCCAAGAACCGTGGCAGATTCGCGAAAGATCTGGAAGGTCATCGGTGCAAGCTCGGCCGGGACTCTGATCGAGTGGTACGACTTTTACATCTTTGGGAGCCTCGCCACCACGATGGCTGCCGCGTTCTTCCCAAAGGGGAACCCGACCGCAGCCCTACTCAGCACGCTCGCCACGTTCGCGACCGGGTTTCTGGTCCGCCCGTTCGGTGCGGTGATCTTCGGCCGGATGGGAGACAAGGTCGGACGCAAGACCACGTTCCTCTTCACGCTGATCCTCATGGGCGGCGCGACATTCGCGATCGGCCTGCTGCCGACCTACGCGCAGATCGGCGTGTTCGCGCCGCTCCTCTTGCTCCTGCTGCGTCTCGCGCAGGGGCTCGCGCTTGGCGGCGAGTATGGCGGGGCTGCGACCTACGTCGCGGAGCATTCGCCTGACGGGCGGCGTGGCTTCTATACGTCGTTCATCCAGACCACGGCGACCCTCGGCCTGTTCGTCTCGCTCCTCGTGATCCTCGCAGTCAGCAGCTCGATGCCGAAGGAGCAGTTCGAGGCGACCGGCTGGCGGTACCCGTTCCTGCTGAGCATCGTGCTCGTCGTATTCAGTTACCTGATCCGCACGCGCATGGAGGAGTCGCCGATGTTCGCGCGACTCAAAGAGACTGGCAGGGTCTCGGTCAACCCCCTCAAGGAGAGCTTCGGCGACCCGAAAAACCGGCGCCTCGTGCTGCTCGCGCTCTTCGGCGCGACGGCGGGCCAGGGCGTCGTTTGGTACACCGGTCAGTTCTACGCGCTGTACTACATGCAGACCGTCCTCAACATCGCAAAGGCGGACGCGAGCAAGATCGTCGCAGTTGCGCTCCTCATCGGCACGCCACTCTTCATCTTCTTTGGTGCGCTATCCGATAGGATCGGGCGCAAGAAGATCATCGTCGCAGGCTGTGCAATCGCCGCATTTGCGTATTTGCCGATCTACTCCGCGATGGGAAGCGTCGCCGACACAGCGCGCTGGCAACGCACGAACTCGGACGACAGTATCGTCACAAGCACCGTCACCGATCGGGCGTCGGGCGACCTGTCCACTGTGACCAAGGAGACTGTAAACTATGTCGAGGGGTCGGTGCTTACGACGACCACTGAGAAGGTGGGCGACGACGCATCCACACCGGAGGTGAAGCTCGAGATCTATCCCGGCTCAGCGGCGATCCTTCTAGGCGGGCTTGTTCTTCTCCAACTCGTGTTCGTAACGATGGTGTACGGCCCGATCGCTGCGTTCCTCGTCGAACTGTTCCCCACCAGGATCCGCTATACGTCGCTCAGCGTGCCGTACCACATCGGCAATGGCGTGTTCGGCGGGCTCGTGCCGTTCATAGCGTTAGCACTCAATGGCGCCACGGGCAACAACCTCGCCGGCCTTTCCTACCCAATCGGCATCGCGCTCATGACCGCCATCGTCGGTGGGCTGCTCATCAAGGAAAAGCGGGACGTCGTGTGGGACGAAAAGGACCCACCTGCCGCAGAACCTTAGACGGACCGTCGGCGAACTTGGCACAGCTTCCTTGCCCGACAATTGGCGTCAGTCGAAACTCTGACAGCGATTATCAGGGCTTGTGGGCCCGGTTCAGCCTCAGTACCCTGGAGCCACTATGAATCAAGCGATTTCACAGAACGCCCGATGGGCGTACGGGGCTCGCAGCGTGTTCGTGATGGCGATCGTCGCCTCCGCTGCAGCAGCAAGCGCCCAAGGGATCCGGACCACCGTCGACGGAAACGATGTGACGTTCGACGACGTGCAGCCGATGATGGTCAACGGTCGGGTCATGGTCCCCGTGCGCGGAGTCTTCGAGCACATGGACGCGACCGTGATCTGGGACGCGAGCGCAAGGTGCGTCATCGCCAATCGCGGCAGCGACAGCATCCGACTCCCGATCAACTCCTACACTGCGACCGTCAATGGACGCCAGGTGACTCTGGACACTCCCGCGACAATCGTCACAGGCCGCACTATCGTTCCGCTGCGCTTCCTCAGCGAATCCCTCGGCGCAGAGGTCGAATGGATCGAGGCGAGCCGCACTGTGGCGATCAACACGGTCGACGACCTCTCTGCCCAGTCGGGCGCACACAACAGCCAAACGAGCGTACAGAACGGCCAAACGAGCGTGCACAACGGACAAACGAGCGTGCACAGCAATCCGGCGATGCGGCTGGACGACATGAACCCGAAGCAGCACGAGCTTTACACCTCAATGCGCAAGGTCTGGGAAGACCACGTCGCATGGACGAGAATGTTCATCGTCAGCTCCGCGAACGACCTTCCGAACAAGAGCGCAGCAACCGCGCGCCTCATGAAGAACCAGGTCGATATTGGAGAGGCGATCAAGCCGGTCTATGGCGAAGCCGCCGGTGACAGGCTGACAGACCTCCTGAAGGAGCACATCGCGATCGCTGGCGAGATCGTCATGGCCGCGAAGAACGAGAACTCTCGCCGAGTGTCGGAACAGAAGCAAGTCTGGTTCCGGAACTCCGACGAGATCGCCGACCTCCTCAGCGGAGCCAACCCACAAAACTGGTCGCAGCAAGAAATGCGGGAGATGATGCGCGATCACCTCGAACTGACGCTTGAGGAAGCTACGGCCGAACTCAACGGCGACTATTCGACCAGCGTGCGCAGGTACGACCAGGTCCGAACGCAGATCTTGGCGATGTCGGACATGCTCAGCGCAGGAATCATCCGCCAGTTCCCCAACCAGTACGCGTCTGGCCCGGCCGGTCCCCCGCCGTTCGAGTCCGGCTATACCGCAATGATGATCGAGCCCGGGACGGTCATCC